>JACMRQ010000312.1 GCA_014376355.1 Arcicella sp.
TGAGCCAACCAATGATTTGGATGTTAATACTTTACGTGCCTTAGAAGAAGCCTTAGAGAACTTTGGGGGCTGTGCCGTTGTTATTTCCCATGATAGATGGTTCTTAGATAGAATCGCCACGCATATCTTGGCTTTTGAAGGCGATTCACAAGTTTATTGGTTTGAAGGAAATTTCTCAGATTATGAAGAAAACCGTAAAAAACGTTTGGGTAATGATGCCACGCCGAAACGGATTCGCTATAAGAAATTGGGAGATTAAATTAAGGTTACAACATGAATATTTTTGAAAGACAGCAACAACATTTACAAGAAATAATGAAAAACGAAATCGAAAGAGGAATGGCTTTTTTAGCCGAAAATGCCAAAAGACCAGAAGTTACGGAAACGGCAAGTGGTTTACAGTACGAAGTTTTAGTGGAAGGAACGGGTGAAAAACCAAGCGGTTCAAGAGCAAATGTACTTACACATTATCATGGAACGACCATCGATGGTGTTGTGTTCGACAGTAGTGTATTGCGAAATGAGCCAATTAGTTTTGGTTTAAATCAAGTAATTACGGGTTGGACAGAAGGTTTGCAGTTGATGCCAGTAGGTAGTAAATACAAGTTTTTTATTCCTCATCATTTAGCATACGGTGAACGTGGAGCGGGTAAAGATATTCCAGGAGGAGCAACGTTGATTTTTGAAGTGGAGCTTTTGAAGACGAAATAATCATTGATATTGACAAACCCAAAAAGGCGTTAAAATGAGTTAATTTCATTTTTAACGCCTTTTGTATGTCTAATTTCTTAATTTCTACCTTTGTACGTAGGCTTTTCAATGCTCGTACTTCCGTAGGCAGGGCAATTGTTTTTTCTTGCACATGAGGCTAAGGAAATAACAGCTAATAGTCCTAAAATGATGGTTGATTTTTTCATAATACAGTATTAATTACACAACAAAACTACGAAAAATCTTGCCAAATATTGTTTTGAATTAATTAATTTTCAGACAGTTAGGAGAAATTAGCTTTCTCTATTCCCAATAACTCACTTTCTATTTCATTGCTCAACCAATGACATCTGTTCCGCTAATTCCATATCCTCTTGGCTTATTAACAATATTTTTTCCTCTTGCTTTTTGACTTTATCGCCGTAGCCTAAAATTGTCATCATGCCTTCTTTGCCTTGTTCATCAGCAAAAAGCCGAGTTGTGATTGTTCCATCTTCTAATCTGTCCACAATTACGTGTTTTGGAGCTGGAATCAAGCAATGTTGAATTCCTCCGTAACCTCCTAATGACTCCTGATACGCTCCTGTGTGGAAAAAACCCACAAATTGACGTTCTTGGGTTTCTTCATAAATTGGTAAATATAAATCTGAACTATGGGCTTCGGTATTATAAAAATCCATTGAATCACAAGTTAAACCACCTAAATTTACTTTTTGATAAGGGAAATTCCAGTTGTTTACGGGTAACATAATATATTTCTGGTTCATTCCCCAAGAATCAGGTAATTGTGTGATGAAAGATCCATCAATCATATACCATAATTCTTTATCATTCTGCAATTTCTGATCGATGATTTCATACAAAACTGCTCCACTTTCTCCAACAGTATATGAGCCAAATTCCGTAAATAAATTAGGAACGGGTACATTGCTTTTATTACAAATCCATGAAATAGATTCAACAATTTCATCAATCATCGACTGATAATCGTAGTTGAATTGCAATGAAGTTTGAATCGGTAATCCACCACCTAAATCAATTGAATCAAGTTCTGGACATACCTTTTTCATCTCGCAATATTTATAAATAAAACGGCTCAATTCCGACCAATAATAAGCACTATCTTTAATGCCCGTATTGATAAAGAAATGTAACATTTTTAATTTGTATTTGCCACTTCCTTCAATCTTATTTTTGTACAATTCCATGACATCAGAATACCTAAGTCCCAAACGAGAAGTATAAAAAGAGAAGTCAGGTTCTTCGTCCGTAGCAATTCTAATACCCACATTTACCGTCTCTGCCGTAACAGATTTATCGTAAAAATCAATTTCTTTAAGGTTATCTAAAATTGGAATACAATTGAAGCCTTCGTTGATTAACTCACTGATATACTGCGTGTAAAGAGGTAGTTTATAGCCATTACACAGAATAAAAGTTGATTTAGAAATCTTGTTTTCCGAGTATAATTCTCTAATAATAGAAATGTCAAATGCCGATGACGTTTCTAAGTGAACGTTATGGCTTAGGACTTCTTCAACAATAAATTTGAAATGAGAAGATTTTGTACAATAACAATAAGTATAATTTCCCTTATAATTGTACTTTTTAATGGCATTTTTGAA
>JACMRQ010000034.1 GCA_014376355.1 Arcicella sp.
ATTTTGCCACTACGCCCATCCCAGCTTGATAAAAAAGCGTATTATTTTTACTCATAAAAGTACGAATAGCAATAGCGTGATTGAAATTTCCGTTAAAATCCATGTAACCAATCGCTCCGCCGTAAATATGGCGATTAACGTTTTCTAAACGGTTAATAATACTCATGGCATTGTGCTTGGGCGAACCCGACAGCGTACCCGCTGGGAAAGTATCTGCCACTAATTGCAATGGATTTGTACCAGCCGTCATTTTACCCGTCACTTTTGAAACCAGATGAATCACGTGTGAATAAAACTGTACTTCCTTGAAAGTCTCCACTTTTACCACATCCGAACTTCTGGATAAATCATTTCTTGCCAAGTCCACCAACATCACGTGTTCGGCGGATTCTTTGGGGTCGGCTAATAATTCACGGGCTAATTCTGCATCTTTTTCGTCTTCGCCAGTCCTTCTCATCGTTCCTGCAATTGGGTGAATTTCAGCCATATTTCCTCTAATGGCAATCTGTTTTTCGGGCGATGCTCCGAAGATATGATAGTTTTCATAATCAAAATAAAACATATAAGGCGATGGATTCACGGAACGTAAAGCTCGGTAAATCTGAAAGTCATCCCCTTCAAAAGTACGGCTGAAACGACGGGAAGGTACTATTTGAAAAACATCACCCCGCAAACAATGCTTGATACATTCGTTGATAATGGCTCGCATTTCATCGTCGGTATAATTGGTAATCTCTTCGCTGGTAAGTTTGAAAGGTTTGGTTGAATAGTGTGGCATATTCATCAGAAAATCCAACTTTTCAAATGGTTTTGTCTCTACTTTTTCTTCTCCATATTGATGCTCATAAATTGACATTTCGTCTTTAAAATGATTAATCGCAATTACATAACGATAGACGTAATAGATAATCGAAGGGATTTCAGTATTCTCATTTTTATCTTGAATTTCAATATCCTCAAAATATTCAACGGCATCATAACTTATATGTCCGAACATTCCGTTTGCCATCGGAGCATCACCTGTTTGGCGATTCCAGTCAAAACGATTAGCGAAGTTCATCAAAGCCTGAACGGCATCTTTGCGTTTTACTAAAGGAAAAATCTCTGTTGTGCCATCTGGAAAAGTTTGCGTTACGATATCCTTATCAATCACGATACTCCCCACAGGGTCACAGGCAATGTGTGAATATCCATGTTCCTTACCGTGATAATCAGCACTTTCCAGCATAACTGTATTCTTAAACTGATTTCTAAGTTTAAGAAATATTCCAACGGGTGTAACGGTGTCCGCTAATCGTTTTTTTGAGGTTGTTATTACTTTGAAATTCATTTTTTTAGACATAAAAAAGGCTTACTGTTTTGAACAGTAAGCCCTTTCGTGAAAAGATATATCTTTATCGAAAATACATAATGGGACTGTTCAACCGACGTTTGTCAATTGCCACCACCATGCTGTATTTTTGAAATTTGTTGTCATTTTTTCATTTTGATATTGCAAACTTAGCAGTTAAATTTTACAAACAAAAATATTTGTAAAATTTACTCTAAAACACCCACATAATTAAACGGTGTAATTCTTTTCAATTCGTATTTTATTTTATCACTAACATCCAAATTATCAATAAATTCAGCGATAGTTTTTTCGGTAATTTTATCGTTTTTCCGAGTCAATGCTTTCAAGGCTTCATAAGGTTGAGGATAACTTTCACGTCTCAAAATAGTTTGAATTGCTTCGGAAACCACCGCCCAATTATCATCCAAATCGTTATTGATAGCTTCTCGGTTAAGTTCTAATTTATTCAAACCTCTCAATAAAGCTGTCAAAGCAATCATTTGATGGGCAATTGGCACGCCCAAATTTCTTAAAACGGTTGAATCTGTCAAATCTCTTTGCAATCTTGAAACTGGCAATTTTGCTGCTAAAAATTCATACAAAGCATTGGCAATTCCTACGTTTCCTTCCGAATTTTCAAAATCAATCGGATTTACTTTGTGTGGCATGGCTGATGAACCCACTTCACCAGCTTTTATTTTTTGCTTAAAATAACCCATCGAAACATACGTCCAAACGTCACGGTCGAGGTCTAACACGATATTATTCAAGCGTTTAAGGTTATCCATCAAAGCCGCCATATTATCGTAATGCTCAATCTGCGTCGTATATTTACTACGAACTAAACCTAATGATTTTACGAAATTATTTCCGAAATCAACCCATGAAATTTCTGGATATGCAACCGTGTGAGCGTTGAAATTACCCGTTGCACCCCCAAATTTTGCTGAGTATGGAATAGTTTTTAATAAATCCATTTGACGTTCCATTCTTTCCACGAAAACTTGAAATTCTTTACCCAAACGAGTAGGCGATGCTGGCTGTCCATGCGTGCGAGCTAACATCGGAATATCTTTCCACTCTACTGCTAATTCAGCTATGCGGGCAATTATTTCATTAATTTTTGGAATTAAAATATCATTCATTGCTTCCATCAAAGACAACGGAATGGCGGTATTATTGACATCTTGAGAAGTTAATCCAAAATGGATAAATTCTAAATATTGCTCAATTCCGAACTTCGCTAATTTATATTTTATAAAATATTCAACTGCTTTTACATCATGGTTAGTTTCACGTTCTTTTTCCTTAATCCAAAGAGCATCTATTTCTGAAAAATTAGTATAAATCTCTCGTAATGAGGCAAATAAAGATTTATTAACATTTTCTAATTGAGGTAAAGGGATTTCGCAAAGTGTAATAAAATATTCAATTTCTATACGAACTCGATATTTAATTAATCCAAATTCTGAAAAATAAGGAGCAAGACTTTCTACTTGCTTGCGGTAACGCCCATCAATTGGGGAAATGGCGGTTAATTGATTTAATTCCATATTATTTAAGACTACAATTTCGTTCGGATTTTTATAAAGTGTAAATATACGAAAGAATCATTTGGGATAGGTTATAGGGGGTTTAACAAAATTGTAATATGATGCTTCCGAATTGGGAGCAATATTTTTGTAATTTCGTAGTTACGATGAAAAGCATCGTGTTACAGACCATGATATTAAATCCCAAACTTTTAGCTTTTTTATTAGCAATTTTCATTGCCATTTTCACTACTACATTCCTTTGGTTTTTGCCAGAAACAAACGCTAATATCTTATTTGTCAGCTTTGTAGCTTCTCTGGCAATTGCAGGTTTATTAATTTACTTTGTGTTAGATTATTTAGTTTTTCAGGAAATTAATAAAATGTATGACTCCATTAATCGCTTAAAAATGAAAGATTTTGGCGTAACCAGAAAGAAATTACAGAAAGACAATAACCCTCTCCGAAAATTAAACAATGAGCTTTTTGTCTATGTTTCTAAAAAAGAACAAGAAGTTACAGAGTTAAAAAGGTTGGAAAAATACCGTCGTGAATTTCTTGCGAATGTCTCCCATGAATTAAAAACACCCATTTTTGCTGCTCAGGGATTTGTGCACACACTTTTGGATGGAGCTATGGATGATGAAGATGTTAGAGAAAGGTTTCTCCAAAAAGCTGCCAAAAGTTTAGATGGTTTGGATATTTTGGTTAAAGATTTACTGACGCTTTCACAGATGGAAACAGGTGATATTAAGATGAATCCTGAGCGAATTGATATTAAACAAATTACAAAGGAAGTTTTTGAGCAATTAGAGAATAAGGCTCTTTCTAAGAATGTAAAGATGTTTGTTAAAGCTCCTCAATCTGCTATTTTTGTTCGAGCAGATGCTCAACGAATTGGACAGGTAATGACAAATTTAGTAGAAAATGCAATTAAATACGGCCATGAGAATGGCACTATTTGGGTAGTTTTTGAAGAGGACAAAAAAGACTTTAAAATATCAATTCGAGACGATGGTCCAGGGATTGCTTCGGAACATTTGAATAGAATCTTTGAACGTTTTTACCGAGTTAATAAAGCCCGTAGCCGTACAGGTGGTTCTTCTGGATTAGGTTTAGCCATTGTAAAACATATTTTACAAGCCCATCGCACGAAGATTTCGGTAGTTTCTAAACTTGAAAAAGGAACAACTTTTTCTTTTAAGTTAGAAAAGTCTTTGAATAATGAGTAGTTTTAGCTGTTCGATTATTGAAGTCAGAAACTCATTTCGAGTATATAGTCAACATCAATAATCGAACATCCAATATTTTAAAAAAATCTCCTAAACCGCTCCTTCTTTCAGTCTTTCAGCATTCTCGGCAATCCGTAATTGGTCAATAAAATCCCCAATTTCACCATCCATTACCACAGGAAGATTATAAACGGTATGACCAATTCTGTGATCCGTTACTCGACCTTGTGGGTAATTATAAGTACGAATTTTATCAGAACGGTCGCCCGAACCAATCATCGAACGGCGATTTCCTGCAATGGCTTCACTCCTTTTTGCATTCTCAATTTCATACAAACGAGAACGTAAAACGGTCATTGCCTTATCAAAATTCTTGATTTGTGAACGCTCATCTTGACACTGAACCACCAAACCCGAAGGTAAGTGAGTTACTCGCACGGCTGAATACGTGGTATTTACTGACTGTCCACCCGCACCCGAAGAACAAAAAGTATCCTTCCGAATATCGTTCATATTAATTTGAACATCTACTTCATCAACCTCTGG
>JACMRQ010000313.1 GCA_014376355.1 Arcicella sp.
AAGACGTTTCGGGCGTAGGAGGAAAGATTCTGAAAGGAAGTGCATTCACTCATTGTCTTTAAAGAGAATCAAGATTTATATTTTGATTCTCTTTTTTTTGCGTAAAAATTCTCATCGTTTTAAGAGCTAATTGTTTTCTTCCAGTCCTTACTTCCATGATTACTACATATTTGTGTTGTGAATGTATTTGAAACTGAAAACAATCTCTGCCAAATTTATCCTTTCCATCAAAAAATACATTATCTGGTTGATTAATTATTTGACATAATAATCCAAAATCTTCCTCTGTCACAGCTTCTTGACCACGATTATTCTCCCTTTTCTTATCTCCATGTCCTTGTAAAACGTGTTTGATTCCATAAGCATCAATTGAAATATTGTATTCTTGCAAATCAATTCCTGACTCTTCCTTTATTTTTAAGGATGTATTTTTAGAAACTAACCCTAATAAAAGTACCTTATTTTTATTAGTACCATTAATTTCAGATTGTCTTACGTAAGCAATCAAATTGGCTATTTCTTCAATCATTTGTGGTTAATTTTAATTAATTTAAAATTAACCACGCTTTAGGGAATTGGCAAATTTGTTGGTTAAAAAGGTAATTAATGCGAGGTACGAATCGGAGTTTCGTTAAACCAATCTGTTGGATTGATGCGAAATAGTTTGATATTTTTCCCAGCCATTGTCTATGTATCTATTTACCATAGCCGTTAGGCTACTGATCAAGGATAAAAAATTCTTTAATTAATCCGACAACAATCTCATATATCTCTCGTCCAAAAAAACCTTATGTCCAAGATAATAAGTTATGATGCTTGAAAATAAAATACTTGACATTATCCCTGTAATTTTATAAGCCATTATTCTTAAAGAAGATACACTGATAATTATTGTTAAAATTGCATATAGGATTACAACAAATATGAACATATCACCTATCAATGTATGTGTCGGGATGTATACGATTAAAGTTAAAATTGAGAAAATAATAAATTCCTTTATAAAATAATATTTAAACATAGTTTTAATTAAATGTAATTTATAATTAGTAATCTACACAAAATTTTAAGACATAACTAATTATAAATCAACCATAACCCAAGCTCGCCCCGATTGCAAGTAGGGTCGAGCTTAGCTTTGCTACTGTGTCGCAACTTTTATTTTTTACTCCACCTCCAACAAATCCTTCTCTCCAACCTGTTGTCTCCACATCGCATAGTACAATCCTTTGTTTTCCACGAGTTCGTCATGCGAGCCATTTTCTACGATTTTACCTTTCTCTAAGAGAAAAATCTTCGTGGCGTGCATAATAGTGCTGAGACGATGGGCAATTACGATGGTTAGGTGCGTAGTACCCACAGATACATCTCTGATAGTTTCCGAAATTTCTTCTTCCGTCAAGGAATCCAAAGAGGAAGTTGCTTCGTCAAAAACCAAAAGGTTTGGGTTGCGTAATAACGCTCTGGCAATGCTCAAACGTTGTTTTTCTCCCCCCGATACTTTTACGCCACCTTCACCAATGACGGTATCTAAACCACTTTCAGCTCGTTCTAAAAGTGTATGACAAGCCGCTTTTCTTAATACGTCCAAGCATTGTTCGTCGGTTGCAGTCGGATTTACAAACAACAAATTTTCTCGAATTGTACCAGAAAACAATTGTGTATCTTGGGTAACAAAACCAATTCTTTCCCGTAACTGGTCAAAATCTATTTCATCAAAATTATGTCCGTTGTACAATATTTTCCCTTCTTTCGGGCGGTATAATCCCACCAATAATTTCACTAAAGTAGATTTTCCCGAACCCGACGGTCCCACAAAAGCAATGGTTTCGCCCCGTTCCGCCTTGAAAGTAATGTTCTTTAAAGCATCTTTATTAGCAGATTGATGTTTGAATTTAACACCCTGAAATTCAAGCGAATCAATGGTAATAACTGGATACGGATTTTTGGGTTTTACTTCGACAGGAATCTTAAAAATCTTATCAAAATTTTGAAGAGAAACTTCCGCTTCACGGTAAGTATTCACCACATTTCCAATTTCTTGGAGGGGGCCAAACAAGAAGAATGAGTAAATATTTAATGAATAAAATTCGCCGAAAGTTATTTTATTTTCGTAAATCAAATATATCAAAACCAAGGTTAAAACTGCCCTCAAAAAATTCACACACGTACCTTGAACAAACGACATGGAGCGTACATATTTTACTTTTTGAAGTTCTAATTTCAAGATTTTTTGGGTCGTAGCATTTAGCTGAGCGATTTCCTGTTTTGCCAAACCCAACGATTTTACTAATTCAATATTTCGCAAAGATTCGGTCGTAGAACCCGCCAAACCCGTAGATTGTTTCACAATTTGGGTTTGAATGGTTTTGATTTTCTTACTTAAAACCGAACTAATCCAAGCAATCAAAGGACCTGTTGCCAAAAACAAAGGCAGAATTGACCAATGAACTGTGAAGGCATAAACCGAAATAAAAATTAAAGCAATTCCTGATTGAAAGAGGATATTGATACCCACTAAAATAAGCTTTTCAACGTCAGTTCTTACCTTTTGTAAAATTCCTAAAGTCTCGCCTGAACGTTGGTCTTCAAAAGTTTCGTAGGGTAACTCCAAGGAGTGACCGATGCCATCCGCATAAATTTGAGCTCCTACCCGTTGCGTAACAGTATTTATATAATAATCTTGAAAATTTTTGGCAACTCGACTCACAAAAGCCACACCAATCGAAGCCGCCGAAAGCGGAAGAATTGCCATCCAAAAATCATGAGCCGAATGTGTTTCAGCACGATAAACGGTCGCAACATCGTCAATTATTTTACGAAAAATGAAGGGGTCAAGTAAAGAAAAGATTTGGTTAATGGAAGCCAAAGCCAATGCTCCAAAAACGGTTGTTTTGTATTGCGTAAGGTAACGTAATAGTACTTTCATGATGGTTAATTTAATTCTTTTGGATAATCATAATTAACCCAAATCTTGAAAAGATAGTTCTGATTAGGGATGGTCACTTCTTTTTTGTTTGCACGATTAAAGAGACGGCATATTCTGATGCCACCAATAATTGAATATTTTTTTCTTAAATTTGCCCGAGCAATTCATAATCACAAAATCATGAACAAAGTATTAACAATCACCCTATTAGCTCTATCCGTAATTTTCGCTTCTTGCGATAAATTGAGTAATTCAACCGAAAAAATCGGTGAAACAGCGGGCGATATGGTTAAAGGCATCGAAACAGGTGTGAAAAAAGCCCGTGCTATCAATATTACTTATACCGAATCTTTAGCAAATAAGGGAATTACAAATGGCAAAGTTTCTTTGAAAAATGACAAAGATGGAACTGATAATTTATTAAGCATTTACTTGATTTTCTCAAAAAAATTTAAGGGTAAAGTTTCTGCAAAAGCCTATGATAATCAAGGTTTAGAAATGGGTCGTAGTTCAGTGAAAATTGATATACAAGCTGGTGATGCAGGTTTTTATGATTTTCATTTTGATAAAAGAACTAACATTGACCGTGATGGAAAAATTGTGTTGGAGTAATTTTGATAGCACACAGATTTAACGGATTAGACACGGATTTTATTTTTTTTATCCATGTCCAATCCATTAAATCCTAAGTTTTGTTTTGATTCTCTTTTGACCTTTGCCATTCAGAATATACCTTTACACAAAATTTTTAGCAATAGTCTAAAATTTTGTTTTTCATTAAATAACAATTTATACCAAAGAAATGAGTGTACTTGTAAACAAAAACTCAAAAGTAATCGTACAAGGATTTACGGGAACGGAAGGTTCTTTTCATGCCCAACAAATGATGGAATATGGAACAAACGTAGTCGGTGGCGTAACCCCAGGAAAAGGCGGTTCAACTCATCTCGACCGTCCAGTATTTAATACCGTTATTGAGGCAGTTGAGAAGGCAGGAGCTAATACTTCTATCATCTTTGTTCCACCAGCATTTGCTGCAGATGCCATTATGGAAGCTGCTGATGCAGGTATTAAGGTGATTATTTGTATTACGGAAGGTATTCCAACCAAGGATATGATTCAAGTAAAACAGTACATTCAAGGAAAAGATACTACTTTAATCGGACCAAATTGCCCAGGTGTAATGACTGCAGGAGAATGTAAAGTTGGCATTATGCCAGGTTTTATTTTCACGAAAGGAAAAATTGGAATTGTTTCGAAATCAGGAACCTTGACTTATGAAGCTGTTGACCAGTTGACAAAAGCAGGTTTAGGACAAACAACTGCCATTGGAATTGGTGGTGATCCAATCATTGGAACAACTACCAAGGAAGCCGTTGAATTATTGATGAATGACCCAGAAACCGAAGGAATAGTAATGATTGGTGAAATCGGTGGGGGCATGGAAGCAGAGGCTGCTAATTGGATTAAAGCAGATGGAAATCGCAAACCAGTTGTTGGTTTCATTGCCGGACAAACTGCTCCGAAAGGTCGCAGAATGGGTCATGCAGGAGCAATTATTGGTGGTGCAGACGATACAGCCGCCGCTAAAATGGCAATCATGGAAGCTTGTGGAATTCACGTAGTTCACTCGCCAGCTGATATTGGTGAAACAATGTTGAAGGCTTTAGGTTTATAAGATTTTTAGATTAGTAAGTTTTTTAGGAAGGCTTTGTTCAAAACAAAGCCTTCCTTTTTTGTGAAGAGATTAACTGCTTACTTTTTATAAAATGGGGCACTTAAGGACTTAACGAACTACAACTTCTATTTGTAACCGATTTTTCGTAATTTTGCATCAAACGACTCTCATCATTGAATATTACAACGCTTCATATTAATTATAGAAACCCAATAAGATTTATTAAATCCTGTTGGGTTTCTATTTTGACATTTGTTATGCTAAGAATAAATAATAATGTCCTTCAAGAAACAAATTATCAAATCTTTGCTCGCATAAAAACTGTTTACTTCTTCTTAATAATTGGTTGCTGTTTATTACCAAATAATTCAATAGCAAAAGTCGGATTAAGTCCTGATAATTCCTTTTATATTGTCCACGATTATCAAGATGATTGGCAAGTTTTTGATGAGCGTTACAAGGCTTACGTGCCTTATGTACGGGAGCAACATAAAGGATACAATTCATTCAGCTTATTTTTTGATATAGAAAATTATAAAGGTTATAAAATCCTTTATCGTTCAGAAAAAGAAAATTATCTTTTTATTGATGCTTCATTACAGAAAAAACTTACCATCTCAACGCTGGTAGTTTTGGATATTGATAGCTTGGAAAGTGTTTTTGGAAAGACTAAGTTATTTTTAACAATCTACGGCACAAACACCAACGTAGAAGATTTATCCGTTCAGATAGGTAATAAAATCTCTAAAGCCCAAAAAGTCATTGAGATGAATGAATCATTATTGACAATTTTACCAAGGGACATTTCTCCCTTTCAAAATTTCTTTGTGGTCGGTTTAATGCTTTTAGTTTGTTTTTATGCCTTTCTATGTAACTTCCAACCCAAATCTTTTGAACGTTTTTTTAGTCCCAGAGACTTATTGACTATCAGTAAAAGAGACGATTCTTTTGTAGTCAATAAACCCTTCGATTTAAAAAACATATTGTTCATAGTGAATTTGAGCCTAACATTAGGCTTTATTTTCATGTTAATTACCCACGAAAAAACCGATCTTTTTTCCGCCAGTAATATTCTCAGTGAAGGTGAGACATTGGGGACATTAATGCTCAACTTTTTAGAAATATCCATTATCATTTTTGCATCTTTGATATTAAAATACTTGGTTCTCCGAGTACTATCAAATCTTTACCGCATTGATAATATTACCAATATCCATTTTTTTAAAATTATTCAAGCATCGAGTTTATTCTTTTTAGTTGTTCTAATTGTCTTGACGCTCAGCACAGTTTCTATTCCAGAAATTGTGAAGAATACAGAGAAATACTTATCAATTCCCATCTCCTTATTCTTTATTGCACGATTAGCCTTGTTGTACTTTACGATAAATAAGATGACTACACTAAAAAATTTATATTTATTTTCGTATCTTTGCATTGTTGAATTAATTCCTTTAATAGTAGGCTTACGTTTTGCCCTCTAATTTCTTAATAATTTGACAAAGTGTTTTATTGAGTAAAGATGTAAATCAAAGCAATTCATTCAATAAAGATTAGCCCCACAATTATAATCCCAGTTTAACTGCATTGAGTATGAGCGAAATCACAGTAACCGCACATCCAGACAGATTAACCAAAGTAACCAGTATTTTAGTTACGCAGAGCCGCCCAACAGACGAAAAGTCTCCCTATTTTGAGTTGGCTCGAAAATACGATATTAAGGTTGATTTCCGCCCATTCATTGAGATTGAAGGAGTACCATACAAAGAATTTCGTAAGCAAAAAATTAATGTTCTTGAGCATACAGCCATCATTTTTACCAGTCGTAATGCGATAGACCATTTTTTTAGAATTTGTAAGGAAGCACGTATTGAAGTACCTGCTGATATGAAATATTTTTGTATTACCGAACAAACCTCTAATTACTTACAGAAATACATTGTTATTCGTAAACGTAAAATCTTTACAGGCACGAAAACAGCGGCTGAATTATTAGAATTAATTAAGAAACATAAGACCGAAAAATTCTTATTCCCTTGTTCTGATAAACGTACAAATGATATTCCAGGCTTTATGGGAACGAATGATTTGCATTTGACAGAAGCTGTAATGTATGAAACTATTTCATCCGATTTGTCTGATTTAGAAGAAGTTACGTATGATATTTTGGCGTTTTTTAGTCCATCAGGCATAACTTCTTTGAAGCATAACTTCCCAGATTTTAAGCAGAATAAAACTCGTATTGCTGCCTTCGGACCAACCACAGCAAAGGCTGTTACTGAAGCAGGTTTGATTCTTGATATTCAAGCACCACTTCCAAATGCACCCTCTATGACGGGAGCTTTGGAGTTATACATCAAAAAAGCTAACGGCTTTTGATAAGGTTATAGAATGACAAAAAATCCTGTGAAACGATGATGTTTTACGGGATTTTTTTTGGTGAAATTTGTAATATAAAATTTTTGATTTACCCATTCAATCCTATTGGGTTACTCGTGAAAGTATCCTTACTTGAACGAGAATAAGCGCCTATGTTCAAATTATAAAAAAACTCACAACAAATAGCTAATAATTAACGTTAAAAATATCCAGACTGTTATTTTTAGCGTATGTTAGAATTGTTTACTATTTTTGAACTGAAAGACTTTCATCATCTCGTTTTCTGAAACATTATGCAAAAGAAGTTACTATATATTTTTCTTACAATATTTATTTTTTCAGGCACTTGTACTTTTGCTCAACAAGATGCTCAATTAAGTCAATATATGTTTAATCCATTGTATATCAATCCCGCTGCTGCTGGATTAGATGGTGTTACAAGGTTTCAATTGCATTATCGTAATCAATGGACTGATTATCAGACTACTTTTGATGGAAATGGGTCGTTAGGAACACAAATTTTTACGGCTTCTATGCCTTTGAATGGCTTGCATAGTGGAATAGGAATTCAATTTGTTAATGATAAAACACCGTCGGGTTCAGGCTATCAAAATATGCTCCTGTCATACTCATATCAGATTGGACTATCGAATGGTGCGGTCATATCAGTGGGAGCAAAAGGTGGTTTTCATACCAAATCATTTGACTCAAAATTCCGCCCCCGTGAAACAGGTGACCCAGTGGTTGATGCACTCACAGGAAGTATAAATCAAACAAAGGCAGATTTTTCAGTGGGTGCCATATATAAGGCCGCTAATTATCAAATCGGAGCGAGTCTGAACCATGTAAATTCGCCAAGTTATAGTTTTGGGACTGATAAATCGGGTGCTTACATCATTAAACAAGTGCTAAATTTGAATGCAAGCTATGATTATTACCTGAATGATGACATCAAAGTAACTCCAATGGCATTATGGAAGACAGATTTTAATACGAATGTTTTAGAAGGCGGAGCAATCTTTACTTATCTGAATAAATACTGGCTCGGTGGTTCGTACCGTTTAAAGGATGCGGGCATTATTATTGCGGGAATTTCGATGTTAAATAACAACGCATTACGATTAGGATATTCCTTAGATTTAACCACTGTAGGGGTAACTGCCAAAGCTCCATTATCGCACGAAATCATGATAAGTTATGCAATTCCCGCCCCAAGGCTTTTAACAGGAAAGAAAACTCCAGTGCGCACTCCAAGATTCAGACATTAAGGTTTATTATTAAAAACAATAAATCATTGACAGACAACACAAATAAATATTTATCTTTGTTATTCTGTTTATATACTAAATAGATAAGACCTCACGTTTTTAAGGAAATTTAACATATTATAACTATATTAGATTTTGTAAAAGATAAGGTTTGAGTTTAATTATTATAATAAGTACACAATCAAATTTGAGTCATAAGACCTAAATAATTTACAGGTATCATTCAAAAAAGTTTATAACACGATGAATCACGGTGGAATTTTCAGGAAATCATTTTTGCTACTTTTAGTAGTTATTCCTGTGTTGTTCTTGGAAAGTTGTAGCTCTGGCGGAAGCAAGAGTAAGGGTAAATCAACTGCCAGTAACAAAGCACGAAGTAGTAATAAAAGCAAAGGTGAGGTAGCCTCCAAAGGAAAAGGCGGTAAAAGTAGCCGAAGTTCTAAGAAAGAAGACGTTGGTATGGTCAATGGTGAGGTTGCGGCAACTGCCCGTAAAGGTTGGAAACA
>JACMRQ010000314.1 GCA_014376355.1 Arcicella sp.
CGCAGCCGAGGATGGCTCAGGTCTCCCAGGTGTGTCTGTTCAAGTGAAAGGTTCAAATAAAGGAACTACCACTGATGCAACAGGTAATTATTCGATTTCAGTACCAGATAAAGGAATTTTAAAATTTACTTTTGTTGGACTAACTTCAAAGGAAGTATTGCTTAATGCACAATCAGTTGTTGATATTCAATTGGCAAATGATACTCAACAACTTTCAGAAATTGTTGTTACGGGTGTTGGAGTAGCAACTGACAAACGCAAAGTAGCTTTTGCCGTTGAATCAGTTGTTGCTAAAAATTTACCACAAGCTCCAACTGCTTCAATTGATCAAGCATTGGTTGGTAAAATTCCAGGAGCTCAAATTTCATCAGTGAATGGAACGCCAGGTGCAAAAGTTAATATTGTATTGAGAGGTATCAACACTATCAACAGTGGAACGAACCCCCTTATTTTAATTGATGGAATTCAAGTAAATACTGATATTGGTTCAATTGATTTGAATACTATCGAAAGAGTTGAAGTAGTACAAGGGGCGGCAGCAGCAACTATATATGGAGCTCAAGGAGCAAACGGTGTAATTCAATTATTCACTAAAAAAGGAAAACCAGGAACATTAAATATTGATGTATCATCAAGCGTTGCTCAAAATGAATATATTAATGCAGGTGGTGTCCGAAAAGGTCAATTTCATAATTTTGCAACAGATGCAAGCGGCAACGTAATTGGTTCATCTGGAAAACCTTTAACGCAAGACCCAATCACTGGTCTTTACAGTGAAAACGTTGTTTATAATGCTTTGGATGTGAATGGTCAATATAACAAACCTTACAATGCCAATTTGAAATATTACGACCATTATAAGTTCTTTTTCCTTCCTGCAAACACTTTCAATAACAGTTTGTCAATAACAGGAGGAAAAGAAAAAACAGATTTTGCATTCTCTCTATCAAATAACACTCAGGGAAGCAATATCATCAATAATGGTAATTATAGCAGAACAAACATGACGGCTAATATTGGGGTTGAATTAGCTCCACGATTAAAATTCCGTACAACAACACAGTTGATTTATACAAAAAATACGCTTAAAACTGATGATAGAAATATTCTGTATAGTATCAATAACACTCGTCCATTTGCCAATTATGAAGCAACCGATGCTCAAGGAAATTATCCTGCATATGTGGGTGATGCGGCAGGAGTAAATAGCTACAATCCAAATTATTATCAACAAAATACAGACCGCCAAGGTAACAGAGTAGATGTGATTCAGAATTTGAATTTGAAGTATGAAGTTAATAAATTTTTGGATTTAGATGCTAAGTATGGTATCAATTACACCCGTGATGAGGACATTTATACCTATCCAAATCAATCTCAAATCGGAAATATCATAGCAAGACCAACCCAATATGTAGGAAGTTATGCTTCAGATAATTCAGGTGAAATTGATAATTTAAGTGTTTCAAGAATTTTTCAAAATTTTATTACTTCTGCTACAATCCGTACTGATTTTCAGAAAGACTTTAATTTGAATATCCCAATTACAACTAGCACCTTGATTGCATTTGATTACCGTAAAAGAAATGATACTCAATATCTAACGTATCAGTTAGGTTTACCACTTTATACACCCTTCTCATCGGCTCAAGGAACTACTTCTTTAGTTCGTCCTTACGGAGTTAATTCAACCACGGGAGGATCTACTGGTTCTTTCACCGAAGCAGCAGTCACTTACGGTTATTTGGTTAACCAACGCTTTGAATACGGTGACATTGCTGGATTTTCAGCGGGTTTTAGAACTGATTATTCTTCTGCATTTGGGGCTGGTTCAAAACCTTTTACCTTCCCAAGAGGAGATGCTTTTTTAAGATTTTCCCAGTTAGATTTTTGGAAAAATGCTTCAATAGCCAATACAATCACAGAATTTAAAGTTAGAGGTGCTTATGGACAAGCGGGTATTCAGCCAAGACCATTTGACCGTTATGTAACATTAGGTACAAGAAATATTGGTGCTAATGGAGCATTTTATTACCCAAGTAATCAACCAAATCCAGATTTGAATGTTGAAGTTTCAACTGAAACGGAAATTGGAACTGACTTTGGCTTTAATTTTGCCAAAGGCGGAAATTTCTTTCAAGATGTTCGTTTATCTGCTACTTATTGGAATCGTTCAACGACAGGTGCAATCTGGAATGTTGATGCAGCTCCTTCTACGGGTATTGGAACCAATAAAAATAATGCTTTTAGTATTGGTTCGAATGGTATACAAGCATCGTTATCTGCCACAATCTTGAAAAAATCAGATTTTTCATGGAATATGACCGTTAACTTCGGCAAGCAAACTTCACAAATTACGGCAGTGGATGGAAATAGAGAAGTTATTATCACTTCAAATGCAGGTAGTACCAATTATGTATTGAAAGCAGGCGAGAAAATTGGTCAATTATATGGCAACAAAGCCGTTTATGACATTCAATTGAGAAAGCCAGACGGAACTTATGAAATTCCCGAAAATCAACAATCTCTTTATGAAGTAGCAAGCAATGGTTATGTAGTTAATAAAGCAACGAAACAACCTTATTTCACAGCAGATAAATATAGTTTTGGTGATCCAAATCCTGCTTTCAACATGTCATTTATTAATGATTTTGTGTATAAAGGAATTGTAAATGTTGGTTTCCAATTAGACTGGGTACAGGGAAGCCATATCTATAACCAAACCAAAGAGTGGATGTATCGTGATGGTATTCATGCTGATTACGAAAACCCAATCACAATTGGTGGACAAACGGGTGCTTGGACTGCCTTTTATCGTGGCGTTTATACAGCTCGTGGAAACAATGGGACAAAAGATTATTTTTATGAAGACGCTTCTTTCTTGCGTTTAAGAAACGTTTCTGCAGGTATAGATTTAGCAAAAGCATTCAACATGAAAACCTTCAGAAAATTACAATTAGTTGTTTCTGGACGTAATTTATTGACCTTCACTAAATATACAGGTTTTGACCCAGAAGTTAGTTCGGGAGCCAATGGTTCGGCTTGGGACAGAGGAACTGACCATAATACGATGCCAAACGTTCGTTCATATCAAGTGAGCTTAAATATTGGATTTTAATTATCATTATTTGTAAATGAATAAAAATAAGAACATGAATAATATAAAAAAATATATGTTGACAGGCGTAATGATGTTTTCGTTATTTGCTTGTCAAGACCAACTAGACATAAAAAACCCCAACGCCCCAACAATTCCATCTGCTTCTTCGGAAACGGGAATATTGTCATTAGGTCTGGGTGCAGTGTATGCTAATGGTTTTAGAGATTTAAAGTTCTATGACGGTGTAAATGGTCGTTTTTGGGCTGGAGCAATCGGTTTTCATGAATTGATGGGAGATGTTGTTGGTGTTGAAGCCGCAAATATATATGCAAATCAATTATGTTATCCTGATAATGTAATTTTGGACAATGGTAGTCAAGTGCCAAATACCAATGTTCCAAATACACAGAAAGGACTCATTCGTGCCTACAACGTGAATGCAAGTGCAGCGTCTAATCCATTATTTTATGAGTGGGCGTATATGTACTCTTTAAACAATGCTTGTAATTCAGTTTTAGAAATTGTTGAAACAATACCCTTTATTGGGGACGCAGCAACCAAGAAAAATACGATTAAAGCATGGGCATATTTCTGGAAAGGTTTTGCTTATTCACGCATTGGCTCAACTTATTATGCAGGTTTAATTAATGACAAACCAGGTGCCCTTAATAATAAATTTGTCTCGAAAGAGGATATTATTAAAGAATCAAATAATAATTTTGACAAAGCAGCTACTATCCTAGGAACATTAACAAATAGTGTAGATTACAAAGCCACACTTGGTAAATTAATTCCTGATTATTGTCAAAAAGGGAAAGGCGGAATCTTGGCTCCAGATATGTGGGTTCGTAACATCAACACTTTGAAAGCACGTAATATCTTGGTTAATACAACAACTAAAGATATGACAGCAACACAGTGGAAATCGATTGCTGATTTAGCTGCCAATGGTATAAAATCTTCAGATATGATTTTCACAGGGCGTTCAAACAACGCAGGTGATAATGATTTTATTTCTGGACAAGGTGGTTCAGTAATTGCCAAAACAATTTCTCCAAATCCAGGAGGAGGTGGCTACAAATTGAGTGAACGTTTAATTCAAGAATATAAAACTGGCGACAAACGTTTGGATAATAATTTCAAGATAGGAACAACTTGGACAGGTGATGCCAGCCGTGGAAATTCATTTAATACTCGTTACACAATAATTGATGGTGGTGCAGGTATGGCTGGCGTTGTGGTTTATGGAACTCAAAAAGAAGGTCTTTACGAATTAGCATTAGGAGGAAATTATGAAGAAAACGAATTGATGAAAGCTGAAGCTGCCATTAATACAAGTGACATTGAAGGTGGTTTGAAAATTATTGATGCCATTCGTACTTATCAAGGTGCAGGTTTAGTAGCAGTTGCTGGAACAAGCCTTAAATTAGATAATGCTAAAGAGGAATTCAGACGTGAAAGACGTGTTACTTGTGCTTGGAGAGGTTTATCTTTCTACGACGCAAGACGTTGGGGCGTAATTGAAAATGGAAGAAAAGGTGCTGTAATTATTGACAGAGCGGGTAAAACTAATACTAACGCAACAATTCAATATAACTTCTTAGATTATTGGGATGTGCCAGATAATGAATTGGCATACAATAAGCCTGATGCAAGTTCGGCTCCTGTTGTAAATCCTAAAAAATAATTTTTGATTTATCGGTTCCAAAAAGCGGTTTGACATCAATTTGTCAAACCGCTTTTTTATTTATCAATAAAACCGTTAATCCACAATAATTTTGTAAGCTCAATATTCGTTCTTACCTTTAAAATGTGGTTTATCAAAATAGATAACCATTTTAACTCATCATTATTCAACATTAAAAATGAAATTAAAAAATCTTTTACTTTGCACTGGCATCGCCCTAACTCCTTTTTTTGTAAACGCACAAAACAAAAAATCTTCCTCTAATAAAACCCCAATAAAAATTACGACAAAACCAGTAACGGGAAACGTTCCAAAAGTATCAACCACTTCAACCCTATTAACAACTTTGAAAGACTCTGCCAGTTATGGTTTGGGTGTTTTAGTGGCACAAAATTTTAAATCTCAGAATATCGAAATTAATGCTGAATTATTGCAAAAGGGATTTATGGAGGTAATGAAAGGTGAAAAAACCCCTATTACTGATATGCAAGCCAATACGCTGATTCAGAAGTATATGCAAAAAGAGCAAGCCAAAGCTTTTGAACCCAACCGTTTGTCGGGTGAAAAATTTTTAGCAGAGAACAAAACCAAAGTAGGCGTTGTTACGTTACCAAGTGGATTACAATATCAAATTATGAAAGCGGGTGATGGGCCAAAACCTGCCTCTACTGATAAAGTAAAAACGCATTATCATGGAACACTAATTGATGGTACAGTTTTCGATAGTTCAGTACAAAGAGGCGAACCAATTACTTTTCCAGTTACAGGGGTAATTCCTGGTTGGATTGAGGCTTTACAATTAATGCCAGTGGGTTCAAAATGGAAATTATTTATCCCACAAGCATTGGCGTATGGAGCAAGAGGAAGTGGACCAACCATTAAACCTTACTCTGCACTTGTTTTTGAAGTAGAATTATTAGGAATTGAGAAATAGTTTTGAAAGTTAAAGAAGTTCAAGTGTTAAAGAAGTTTAATGGTTGATTTGAAGTATAACTATTCAACTTATTTAATGCTTAAACTTTTTAGAAAAATGAAAAATAAAATGACAAAATACTTGTTTTTGCTTTTACCAATATCGCTTTTAGCATTTTTTGGTCTAAAATCTTTTTCGCACACATCTGAAAAACAGACGGTTGCCTACACATTTACAGCTGATGATTTACAACCAACGGCAACCCAGAAAAAGGTTGAAAGTATGGTCGCTGAAATATTAAGCAGTTACCATTTCCGTAAAGTACCCTTAAATGACTCATTGTCCTCTAAAATCTTAGATAATTATATCAAAGAATTAGATTTTAATAAAATGAATTTTACGGCACAAGACGTTGAAGGTTTTGATAAATTTCGCTTTGAATTGGACGACCAACTGAAAGCGGGCGACCTCACAGCAGCTTACCAAATCTATAACGTTTACAGAAAAAGAGCCAAAGAGCGTTTTGCTTTCGTCACTAGTTTGTTAAACAAACCGATGGATTTCAAAACGGACGAAATGTATACCCCTGACCGTGAAAAAGCATCGTGGGCAAAATCATCCACCGATTTGGACGATATTTGGAGAAAAGCAGTTAAAAGTAATTTGTTAGATTGGAAAATAAGCGGAAAAGCTGATTCAGTATCAGTTAAAGATTTGACAGAACGTTACAAGCGTAGTGAGAAATATTTTGATAAAACTAAAAGTGAGGATGTTTTTCAACAGTTTATGAATTCTTTTACCGAAAGTGTTGATCCACACACAACCTATTTTATTCCAAAAACAGCTTCGACTTTCAACCAAGAAATGTCGCAATCTTTTGAAGGAATTGGAGCAACTTTAAGAAATGAAGGTGATTATGTTCAGATTGTGGATTTAATTGTAGGAGGGCCAGCCTATAGGAGTAAACAATTAAACCCAAAAGATAGAATTGTTGCCGTTGCTCAAGGAGATGATAAACCTTATCAAGACATTGTGGGTTGGTTTACTGACGATGCAGTCAAATTGATAAAAGGTCCAAAAAATACAATTGTTCGATTGAAAATATTATCGGGAGATGCTCCAATTGGTTCAGATCCCAAAGAAGTTCGTTTAGTTCGTGAGAAAATTAAATTGGAAGAAGGAACTGCGAAAAAGGAGATTTTAAATTTTAGTCGTGATGGTAAAGATTATAAATATGGTCTAATTACAATTCCACTTTTTTATCGTGATTTTGAAGGGGCAAAAAGTGGAGAACAAGGCTTTAAAAGTACAACGGCTGACGTAAAACGTTATTTAACTGAACTGAAAGCAGAGAAAGTTGATGGCGTAATTGTTGATTTACGTAATAACGGTGGAGGTTCATTGACGGAAGCTGTTAATTTGACAGGGCTTTTTATTCCACAAGGCCCCGTTGTTCAACGCAAACAATCGGATGGAGAAATTACTGCTGAATATGACCGTGACCCTTCGGTAACTTATGATGGTCCTGTTTCTGTTTTAGTAAATCGTTTTTCTGCCTCTGCTTCTGAGATTTTTGCTGGAGCCATCCAAGATTACAAACGTGGATTGATTATTGGTGAGCAGACCTACGGAAAAGGAACCGTTCAGAGTTTAATTGACTTAGAGCGTTTCTTGAAAGGCGAACCAGAGGGTGTTGGACAATTGAAAATTACAATGGAGAAATTTTATCGTATCACTGGCAGTAGCACGCAACATAAAGGCGTTACCCCAGATATTGAATTACCTTCAACATTTAGTGCTTCTGAATTTGGTGAAAGTTCACAACCAAGTGCATTGCCTTGGGATATGATTGCATCTACAAAATATACGCCTTCAAATAATATTACGGAAAAAGAAGTAGTATTTCTTCGTGGAAAATACCAAGGTCGTTTGAAAACTGAAACGGATTTAAAGAAACTTTTGACTGAAATTGAAAATTATAAAAAAGCAAAAGAAAAGAAATCTATTTCTTTACAAGAAGATAAACGTCGCAAGGAAATAGATGAGCAGAAGAAAAAGAATATCGTTGAACCAACGGATGAATTAACAGGAAACGAATTATTGCCAGCGGGGACAAAACCAGTTGTTCCAAAAGAAAAAATTGCTACTGATTCAATCAGTATTGCTGTTGCTAAAGTGAAAGCGTTAAAAGAGAAACACGAAAAAGATACATTTTTGAAAGAAACAGAGCGTATTTTAACAGATTTTATTTCAAATACTCCAACAACTGGAGTAAAAGTTTCACAGGTTGAAAATAAGAAATAGTGTTTTTTTCAATACTTGAAACAATAAAAATGCCTTTCAGATTAATTTCTGAAAGGCATTTTTATACAGTATATTTTATTTTTGAATTCTCACTTGAGACTCCATTTGCGATTCCATTTGGGTAGCAATTTTATCAAAATCTATTGCTCCACAAGAACCGCAACCTTTGGCACAACCTGCTTTATTTTTAGGATTGAAGTTTTTGTAAACGATATTACCTAAATAAATCAATGCCAACAAGAATATTAACCCAATGATGCTATTTTCCATAAATTTACGATTCTAAAACGGAGCGCCGTCCAGAATCATTTTACACTTTTTCCCAATTTCGAGAAATTATCTCCTCTAATTCTGAAAACATTCCACAACCAGCAATTAGTTCACGTCCAAATACGAAATCCTCTCCTCCTTTGAAATCCGTCACCTTTCCTCCTGCTTCTTGAACTATTAATGTACCAGCTGCCACGTCCCAAGGTTTAAGATTATATTCAAAAAAGCCTTCAAACCGTCCGCAAGCCGTATAAGCCAAATCAACAGCGGCAGCTCCAAAACGTCGTAATCCATGAGATTTTCGCATCAATTCTTTCAAAATATTGATATAATTATCCATTAATTCAAAGTCATAATACGGAAAACCTGTAGCAATTAAGCTATCTTTCAAATATTTAGCCGAAGAAACCTTGATAGGTTTTTCGTTTAAATACGCTCCACCATTCAGCCAAGCAGTAAAGCATTCGTCACGATTGATTTCATAAACAACTCCCGAAATTATCTTATCATTTTGCTGCAAGGCAATTGAAATTGCAAAAACTGGCAAACCGTGCATATAATTAGTTGTGCCATCCACAGGGTCAATTATCCACGCAAATTCTTGACTATCCGTTTGTTGAACCATACCTTCTTCAGTAATAAAACCTGCCTCAGGCAATATTTTTCGAAGTCCTTCCACTAAACGCATTTCGGTTTCTTTATCGACATACGAAACCATATCGTTTAGTCCTTTGTATTCTATACTATCCCGATTAAATTCTGCGGCGGCTTTTCTAACAAATTCTCCCGTATGACGGGATAAGTTTGCTACTTGCGAAGTTATTTCTTTTAAGTTCATATCACAAATTTACACCTTCGGCATCAATATTTACTACCAGCTTTTATAGAAATTTCTTAAAGTTATCACCTATAGGAAACCTGATTATTAATAAAAATGTGGGGATTAATTTTATGAATTCACTTTCCTATACATAAAGTATAATATATTGATTATCAGATACTTATGATTAGTCAATCCGCAAAGGTACAAATAGTGAGATTTTGCCCTTCAAAAACGTACATTTTCAAAATAATATTTTCACACAATATTAAACAGAAAAACAGTTTGAACTAATTACTAATATTGAAAGGGTCGGTACATCTCACTGGGAAAATTATCGCAGTCAAATTACTAATATTGAAAGGGTCTGATATAACCATTCGTTATACCATAGTTTTACAATTATTGAAAGGGTCTGCGTACCCTCTCCACAATGGCGAACCCCCGACCACAATGTCGAACCCTATCAAAGTATAATTATCCCACTTTGCCAATCTAATCCCGTCCGTTGTTTGGAAGTAAAAACGTTGTTCCGTTCCCACCTGCAAAAAGCATAGTATCAAGTTCTTTGTCGTCCAATATTTTATCTTGATATTTCTCTGGAAGTGTAGGGTTTAATATGCCACTCAATAACAAGAAGCCTTTGCCCTGTGGCTCAAAGATTAGTACGTTTGGATAAATCGGACGGCTCAATGACTGTAACCGCTCTCTATTCCCTTGATTGAAAATACTATCTAATAGCTTTAATCTTTCTGTTCTATTATTCATATTGAAAATATGTTTTTTGTTCATTCCAAACGATGCTATATTTCTGCAATAGCTTTACCCTTAATGCTTCAATTTCTTCAAATGAATAATTGTAAACTGTCAGGTTATCCCCATCAACTGAAATACGGCCTTCTCCTTTGTCTTCTGCAATATTTAAAAATAGGGTACTACCTAAATTTAACGATTCTAAGCCCGTCAAGTCATTTTGATTAAAGGCTTTATCCAAAAAATCTAATTTACTTTTCCTGTTGTTCATGGTCTTTATTATCAAGTTCAAATAATCGTGCTTCTAACTGTTCATTTGTCCATGTTGATAAATCTAATTTTTTGAAGTTATTTAGGTTGGGAAACAAAGGGATGCACCCTTTCCACGATTCAAATTCTTTCAAAGTAAGTTCGTGTTCTGGTATATCAAATGTTGGTTTAATTTCTACAATCTGATACCAGCCATCTCGCTCAACGACCACCGCATGAATTACCATTTTATTTGTACCTTCTAAGTATGTCTTATTGCCTGTTTCAAAAACTTTTTGCAATGCTTCTATTTTCTGTTTACGATTCATTTTCTGTATTTTTTAAACGGTTAATTAATTCGTCTATCTCTTCATCTGAAAGGCTGTTAAAGTCAATCTTGGTTTCACGCATTTTAGGAATAACAAATTCAGCTAATTTCAAAATGAAGCCTACTCTTTCCTTAGTTTCCATATCTTGTAAATCTGATTCAATACTTTCAAAACTTCTTTCTACAATCCCTTGAATGGTAGATTTTAAACACGATGTTGATTTATTTTGCACCCCTTTGGCTCTCCCGCCTGTTTTGGGTTTCCCTTGTTCAAATGGCATATTCTTTCTTTTTTATTCTTTTTTAGAATGTGATTAATCAATATAGTATATTCTGGAAGTCGCAGTAAAATTTATAAAACTGTTCAAAGTCTCGTATCAGTAAATAAATACCTCCTGCTTTCTCGACTTGCTTTTGCGTTTCCTCCTGGTACTTGCTTTGGGTGTCGCCTTTCATTTTTAATTCTATTGACAAAAAAATGCCATTCACGATTCCGTGGAGGTCGCTTGTTCCTTTTTGGGTTGTAGAGTATGTTCTGGTGTTCCCTCTCATTTGACCTTGTGTATTAATCCTGACAATATAATGGTCTTTTAACTTCATAAATGCAGTAATGCACCGTGTCAAAGAATTGGTGTCTTTATCAGTAAATTTTTCTTTTAGTACTGCCTTTAATGGTAAATTAGGGTACTGCTCAATTTTACTTTGATATGATAAGTTATCAAGTCTTTGGAGTGCGGTTAATGGTTTTTCCATGATAAGGATTATTTATTTTAGTTGTACATTTCTTTAATATTCACTGACCGAAAAATTCCTTTCAGTCAATTGTGTTTTACGTCTCCAAGAATTATTGGAAACCCCTATTCTTTTTCTTTCTTAAACTTTACAGGCTGTGAGCTACTTCCAAAAGCCATTAACATCAGCATAATTATTTCTAAAATTTCCATGATGATAAGGTTTAAAACGTTTGAACACTAATTGGAAAAATTCCCGTTTCTTTATGTATGTCATTACAGGCATCAAGCACGTTGTCGTCCATCATCATTTCATCAAGAGATTTATAACCGATACATTGGGCGAACTGGCTGGCATTAACCGATATTTCATTAGTAAAAACGTTCTTTATAAATTGTACGGTCTTTCCTTCAAATTCACTTTCCCATATTTCATTGGGTAATACTGTTTTTATTAGTCTCATTTCTTTAATTTTTGTTTAACTATTTAATTTTTTTATATGATTCAAAAATGAGTTATCAAATTTGAATTGGTTAATTATCAATCATTTACCAGCAAATGATATTTTAATACTGATGTTACGCAAGATTACTCTAACGTAGTTATTTGATACTGATTATCTTTGTCCATGAACAAATTATTGGACTTTTATACAGACTATTTGATTAGTAGCACATCACAAGCAAGTGCGACGGGTTTATCAAGACTTTTGGATAATACTGTCAGTCACGACAGTATCACTCGCTTTTTGAGTACCAACCATTTTGATAGTAAATCCCTTTGGACTTCTGTAAAGCCCTTAGTCCGAGA
>JACMRQ010000315.1 GCA_014376355.1 Arcicella sp.
CAAAACCAGAATTGACTTCAACCATATTATTTTATAATTCCCTGAAAATTAATTGGAAGCCAGTAACAGGAACAATTTCTTATAAATTGGAGCGAAAATCAGGTAATGAAGAATATAAACAAATTGCCCTGCTTGATAGTAAATCCTTTGAATGGATTGATAAAGATTTGCTTGAAAATACAATTTATTCCTATCGTTTAAAAGCTCTGGGAGATAAAACTGAGTCATTAGAAAACACAATTTCTGTTCAAACTCCCGCCATTTTAAGTACTCCAGAACTTATAGCTGAAAATATAACGCACGAAAATATTAAATTGAAATGGAAGTTAGTCACAAATGCTAATAAATACGTTTTAGAGCGTCAAGCACAAGGAGAGATGACCTTTCAGAAAATATTTGAAACGGATAATCTTTTGGAACATTTTGACGCTAAATTGAAAGAAAACACGACTTATTCATACCGTTTAAAGGCTTTGAGTAATATTTCTGAATCTGGATATATTAAAATTGAATTAAAAACTTTAGCAATTTTATCGAATCAATCTGAAGAAAATAGCACCTTCAAAGTTTTTCCAAATCCTACGAGTGAACAATTAACTATTTCATTTTTAGAACCCATTTCTGGAAATGTATGCTTTGTAGATTTGTTGGGTAAAGTAGTATTTGAGCAACAAATAGCAAAACAGAAAAGTCTTATAATTAATGTTTCTACATTCAAAAAAGGTTTTTATCTTGTCTTAATCAAAACGAATAAGGAACTTTACAGTCAGAAAATAATAATTGAATAATAATTTAAGCTGTTTCTCAGCAACTAAAACTAACCCATAATGTCAATCTTTCATGCTATCCTTCTCGCAATTATAGAAGGAATTACCGAATTTCTACCAATTTCTTCTACTGGACACATGGTTTTGATGAGTTCATTCCTCGGAATTGAAAAAGATAAATTCACCAAACTGTTTGAAATTTGTATTCAATTTGGAGCAATTTTGGCGGTTGTTGTTCTGTATTGGAAAAAGTTTTTCAATTTTTCTAATTGGCAGTTTTACGTAAAACTCGTAATTGCTGTTATTCCTGCCTTGATTTTTGGAAAATTGTTTAATGATTTAATTGATGAGCATTTAGAAAATCCTGCTTTTATTGCTACTGTTTTATTGATTGGTGGTGTCATTTTATTATTTGTTGATAAATGGTTTAAAAATCCAGTTATTCACGAAGAATCAGACATTAATAATATTAGTGCCGTTAAAATCGGGCTTTATCAATGTTTGGCAATATTATTTCCAGGTTTAAGTCGAAGTGCAGCAACGATTGTGGGCGGAATGCAACAAAGATTAACCAGAAGTCTTGCTGCCGAATTTTCATTCTTTTTGGCAGTGCCGACCATGGCGGCAGCAACAATTTATAAATTGTTTAAATATATCAAAGAAGAGGGAAGTATAACGGGTGAAGAATTAAAATTATTAGGTATTGGTAACGTGGTGGCATTTATTGTTGCTGTTTTGGCAATTAAATTTTTCATTACAATTTTGAATAAATACGGGTTCAAATATTTTGGAGTCTATCGTATTATTCTTGGAATTGGTATTTTATTGATGTTAGCAATTGGAAATAAATAATGGAAGTAAAAGATAATCCCCAGCCAATAGTTGATTTTGGCGAACTAATTTTGATTGATAAACCGCTTACTTGGACTTCTTTTGATGTTACTAAGAAGTTAAAATTTGCTGGAAAATTCAAAAAAATTGGTCACGCAGGTACGCTTGACCCACTGGCAACAGGCTTGCTTATATTGTGTACGGGTAAAATGACCAAACAAATTGATAATTATCAAGCTAAAGAAAAAGAATATTCTGGTATTTTAGTCTTAGGAAAAACTACTCCTTCAGTTGATTTGGAAACCGAATTTGATGCTGAATTTCCAACTGAACACATTACCAAAGAAATAATAAATACAGTTTTAGAAAATTTCAGAGGTAATATTTCACAAATTCCACCCATTTATTCAGCAATTCAAGTAAATGGAAAAAGATTATATGACTTAGCTCGAAAGGGAATAACTGAATCAGATATTGTGATAAAATCACGGGAAGTAGAAGTGATGAACTTTGAAATTGATGCTTCTAATTTTCCAGAATTGAGTTTTTCAATTACCTGTTCAAAAGGAACATATATTAGAAGTTTGGTTCGGGATTTTGGAATAGCTTGTGGCTCAGGAGCATACCTCAAAGCACTTAGACGAGAACGAATTGGGGAATATTCGGTAAAAAATGCCTTAACAATTGAAGAGTTTATTAAAAGTAGAAATAACGAATAATGGTTCACCGTCCAACAGAAATATGAAGGTTTATTACGGAACACAAGAATTTGAGAAATTAGAAAATGCAGTCGTTACCAGTGGCACTTTTGACGGCGTTCATTTGGGGCATCGTAAAATTTTGAATCGCTTAAATGAAGTTGCATATCAAAATAAAGGCGAGAGTGTTGTAATTACATTTTACCCGCATCCAAGAAGTGTTATATCGCCAGATAATCAGAATGTTAAATTGCTTTCCACGCTTGACGAGAAAATTGAATTATTAGAAAAAAGTGGTGTTCAACATTTGCTAATTATCCCCTTCACTCGTGAGTTTTCAGAACTTTCTTCAGAAGAATTTATCCAAAAAATATTAGTTCAAACCATCGGAACAAAAACCCTTGTAATTGGCTATGACCACCGTTTTGGTAAAAATCGAGAAGGAGGGTTTGATTATTTGAAAGCAAATAAGGAACGATACGGCTTTGAGATAGAAGAAATTTCTCGTCAGGATATTGAAAACATGGGTGTTAGTTCCTCCAAAATTAGAAAAGCACTTCAAGAAGGAGAAGTTCCTTCGGCAGATCATTTTTTAGGGAGAAATTATTCACTATCTGGTGTCATTGTGAAAGGAAAGCAATTGGGCAGAACTATTGGTTTTCCAACGGCAAATATTCAAGTGCGTGAAATTGCTAAATTGATTCCTTTGGACGGCGTTTATGCCGTGAAAGTTTATTACAAAGAAAAAGCTTTTGGTGGAATGTTAAATATCGGAAATCGTCCAACTGTCGATGGAACTTACCAAACGGTTGAAGTAAATATCTTTGATTTTGACCAAGAAATTTATGGAGAAAACTTAACAGTAGAATTCTTGCAAAAAATTCGTAACGAACAGAAATTTAATGGATTAGACGAATTAAAAGCCCAAATTGTAAAGGATAAAATTACTTGTAAAGCAATTTTAAATCTTTAAAATAGTTAACTAAATGCTGTTTACTTTATTGACTATCATTTTCTTCTTTTACTTTAACGTCTTTTTTAGATGAGTACTGAGAACGGTCAAGCAAATACACATCAAGAATTGCTTTTGGACGAGCCAAATATTCACGGAGGTAAGTTTTATAACCCGAAGGTACATCTTGAGCGGCAAAAGCAACGGCATCAATGCCTAATTGATTTGCCAGAAATAAGGCACGTGCATTGTGCGTAGGTTGTGAAATAATGGTAAATTTATGTTGATTAAAAACCTCTTTACATCGAATAATTGAGTCATAAGTCCGAAAACCTGCAAAGTCTAAAGTCATTACATTTTCGGGAACGCCTAAGGACATCAAAGCCTTTTTCATATCGTTCGGTTCATTATAAAATACTGAATCGTGATTGCCACTCAATATCAAAAATTTCACTTTACCTTCTTTGTATAATCGTGCGGCTGCTTCCATTCGGTACTTGAAAAACATGTTTTCTTTTCCTCCATGAACGGCTTTACTCGTTCCCAAAACAAGACCAACATCATTTGAAGGCATATCTTTAAGTCTATAAAAATTTTTATTTTCTGTCGAAAACACAATCCAAATATTAGCCAATAAAATTCCCATCAGCATAAAAAAGCTGAGTGCTATAAAGCCTTTTGCGAAATTTTTGAAATATTTTCTTAATTCCAAAGGTGGTTTTATTGATATTTCGAGAGTGTTTTCGATTTGTATGTTGTTTAAATATTAGTTTAAAATAATCCTAATTGTTCACCCGTTCCTGCATCGCTCAATTCTGGAAATTCGATTTCGTTAGGAGCAACTAATTTTTTGGGTAATTCAAGTTCCACCACTACTGCCGCTCCAGACTTGATTGATTCATCAATTTCTGGTTCAATAATTCGGGAAGCTAAAGGTCTGATATGTTGAACGATAAGCGTTGTCAACTTACTTCCCATTGCTTTCCACCCTCTTATTTCTGTAATTTCGTCTAAGTTAATTTCTTCTTTCAAAATTGGGGCATTCTTATCTTTTTTAGTCGATAACTCAATTCTTGGATAATTATCAATACTTGCCACCGTGAGTTTTGAACCCTTTTCGTCTGAGATAAATAAGAATTTTTTATCAATCGTTGTTGTCTCTATCCTAAAACGTTTGGTGTAATATAACTTAGAACCACCATCATAATAAATTGCTGAGATGATTGTTTCGGGAATAAATTTGGAAATTACCATGATGTTTTTATTCTCATAACGATTAATCAATTCAAAGTTCGTTAGCTCATATTGTCCATCATTATAAATAACTAAAATGGCATCTTTTGCATCAAAATTGCCTAAATAACGACCATGTTCGTCCCGATTTAAACGACCAACATTTTCATCATAATATATATCAACACCCCCTAAAGTAGATACACCAGAAGATTTTTGAATAATTTTCCTGACTGAATATTTTGTTAAAACATTACCCATCGAATCACGTCCTTTGATTAATAATGTTTTAAAATCAAAGTCAAATTGTTTGACACGAGCTGTACACGAAGCCGTTAAATTAATCTGAATGGTTTCGGCTTCTCCATTATCGTTAGCGGTAAAATACAAAGTTTTCGATTTTGGATTTCCCGCCGTTAGGTCATATTCACGGTCACGAGTTACTGCGGTTACTTTAAAACGTTTCACATAAGAAACTCCCGACTTAGCATCAAAATATACTAAATTATAGACTTTTCTATCATCGTTTTTCTTGAAAACAGATACGTAAATAATATCTTTCCCAACAAAAACCTTCTCTTGTATTTTCACAACCATACATTTACCATCTTGACGAAATACGATTATGTCATCTATATCCGAACAGTCTTCTACAAACTCTTCTTTCTTTAAACTATAACCTACAAAACCGCCAACTCTGTCAACGTATAATTTTTGATTATTCGCAGCAACAACTGCCGCTGAAATAGTATTGAAGTTCTTTATTTCTGTTTTTCTTTCCCTGCCTTTACCATGTTTCTTCAAAATATCTTTAAAATATTCAATTGAGTGTCGAATAATATTTGCCAGACTATCAAGTACTCCCGCCAACTCATCTTGTAAACGTTTCATTAATTCATCGGCTTTGAAAGCATCAAATTTTGAAATTCGTTTTATTTTAATCTCCAACAATTTTAAAATATCTTCCTCAATAATTACTCGATAAAATTGAGGTTTATAAGGTTCTAATCCTAAATCAACCGTTTTTATGACTTTTTCAAAGGTGTCACATTCCTCAATATTGCGATAAATGCGATTTTCAATAAAGATTTTTTCAAGTGAACTGAATAATAAACGCTCCATCAATTCGTCCCTACGAATTTCTAATTCACGCTCTAATAGTCGAACAGTTTGCTGGGTACAAGTCTTCAAAATATCCGAAACACCAACAAAATGGGGTTTGTCTGCAATAATTACGCAGGCGTTTGGCGAAATAGAAACCTCACAATCCGTGAAGGCATACAAGGCATCAATCGTTACATCGGGGGAAACACCTGAGGCTAATTGTACTTGAATTTCTACGTCTTTTGCCGTATTATCTATTACCTTTTTGATTTTAATTTTACCTCCATCATTAGCTTTTATGATAGACTCAATTAAATTTGTAGTAGTCGTTGAAAATGGAATATCTTTGATAATCAAGGTTTTCTTATCAAATTCTTCAATTTTTGCTCTTACCCTAATTTTTCCTCCTCGATTTCCATCTTGATAATTTGAAACATCAACGTAGCCACCCGTTAGAAAATCGGGAAATAATTCAAAAGGTTTTCCTTTCAAAATATTAATGGAAGCTTCGATTAGTTCAACAAAATTGTGGGGCATTATTTTCGTAGAAAGCCCAACCGCAATTCCTTCAACGCCATGAGCGAGTAGGAGAGGGAATTTTACTGGTAATGAGACAGGTTCTCTTTTTCGACCATCATACGAAAGTTGCCATTCGGTGGTTTGAGGATTGAAAATTACATCAATTGCAAATTTTGATAAGCGAACTTCAATATAACGAGCTGCGGCGGCACCATCACCTGTGCGATAGTCTCCCCAGTTTCCTTGGCAGTCAAATACTAAATCTTTCTGACCCATATTCACCATTGCATCATTAATCGAGGCATCTCCGTGAGGGTGAAATTGCATTGTTTGTCCAATTACATTCGCAACTTTATTAAAACGACCATCATCCATTTCATTTAAAGCATGAAGGATACGGCGTTGAACAGGTTTTAATCCATCTTCAACGGCGGGAACTGCACGCTCAAGAATTACGTAAGAAGCATATTCTAAGAACCAATTTTCGTATAAACCTGCAACGGCAACTTGCTCATGGAGAGCCTCTTCTTGGGGTATATTGGTGATATTTTTGTCTAAATTTTCAGGCAAGGTTTCGTTTTCCATTGATGATTTTATTCCTTCTATTTTATTATTCAATCGTTATTTAATGGGTATTCCTCAAAAGTAATTAAGGAAGAATATAAGCCTAATTTACGAAAAAATAAATAAAGGAAAAAATATACCGAAAGATTAGCGAGTAAGAATCTTATATTTTGTTGGGATATAAATAAGACGATTGTGAACTTTTTGAATAATTCCGATTTGATATTCGTTTTTAGGTATCGCATTGGTCGTAAGGGTAGTAACAAAGCCGTCTGTAAAAAATTGACCTGTTTTTAATAGATTAATTTTACTATTTTTGCGGTGACCTGTTGGCGAAATAAATGTGTTTTTAGAAGACTTCATAACTATATAAACATCACCCTTATACGGAAGTGAAAGATTATTGAAGTAAAAAATATCCTTGTAACTTAAACTAACATTATTAGGTTCTATTATTGAATCTTTTTTTATTTCAATCTGATAATCAGTGATTTGTGGAATTGTAAACCTGTCTAAATTGTTAACAACTGTTATTAAAGGGCTATTTGGAAAAACACTAACTCGTTGGTGGTAAGACTGTTCAAGTATTGATTTTATATTGACGTTGAACGATTTATCATTAACAATAGAAATTTTATTAAATTGATAATTTACTGCATCCGCTTCTTGTGATTTTCTTTGGAATGTTAATAATTCGAAATTATTGTACCAAGAAAAAATATTGAAAAACAGACCTATGAAAAGCATAATAATTCCAACTGTTTTCCTAAGTTGGCCAGAGTTATAATGTAAAATAGTAATGTATAATAAGATTAAGGCAATCACAGAATTATGCAAATATCTGTTTTGAAAACCTGCACTAATTGAAATCCAAGAGCGGCTCAAGGCAACCAAAAATGCAGTAACTGTAAGGTATAAAAAACAAGCCAATAAGAAGAGGTTTTCTTGGGGGAAATATGTCTGAAATTTTGTTCTTATATTATTTAAAAAATAATTTAAAAGTAGCTTTGAATTGACTATTAAAAGGAGTACAAAGACAACTAATCCCCATAAAATAGTGAAGATTGTTTTATTCGTATTTTTAAAAAAATCATATATAAAGCCTCCCCAAAATCCTCCAAAGCAACCAATGAGTCTTACAGGATTACTTAAGCTACCCGATATATTTGAATTTTGAGCTGTATAATATCCCCAAAAATAAAAGATTGTTACTATCACCATTAATCCTATCCAAATACCTAATTGCATAAATCTTTTTTGGAGAAATAATAACAATCCGCCAACCCCAAAAGCGAATAATCCATTTCCATGTGTAAAGGTTAAGACGATGATTAGAGAAAGGGGAATCCAAAATTTTTCGGGTTTAAAATATACTAAACTATAAAATAAAAACATAGCCCAAAATAAATTTCCAACTTGCTGAAGTATTGAAATAGTCCAATAAAAATTTTGATAAGATGAAGGCTGAAAAATGAATAGTGCGACTGGAAGTATATACCAAAGAGAGAGGTTTATTTTTTTGATTATCAAAGCAAAAAAAGTGAAAATGCCTAAATAATAAAGCGCCGAAACTACATTGAGAATTTGCCAATCTATATGTCCTTGTAGATAATAATCAATTAAAGCAAACAACCTTGGGAAGACAATTCTGTGTTCATTGTGCAGGCCATATAGTGCATTGAATTTCTCTTGTAAATTGACAGAATTATCATTGAATATCGTTACAAATCTTAATAAGTGAAAGTCATCTTGATAAAAAAAATTATAAGAAAATTTATTGCAAAAATAGTAAAAAACGAAGATGATAATTGATATTCCGAAAATTGATAGAACATCAGAAAAAGAATTTTTAATAAATTTCATAATATATTTAGTTTTTGAGGCAGATAATTCTTGCTTTTTTATTTATACATAATTAATTCACTTACGTGGTTAAATTGTCTAATTTACAACTTCTTAAAATCTAACCTAAGGATTCAATAACTGTTAAAAGTTCTGAAATCATCATGGCAGTGGCGCCCCAAACGGTCGTTTCTTTAATGTTATAAAATGGGGTATCAATTTCTACTCCTCTAACAAAAAGTGTTTTACGACCAATAATAACAGGATTTTTAATTTCATCTAATGATATTTCAATCACTTTATCCACTTCACGTGGGTCTGGATAAAAGTCAGGTTTATGGGGCATACAACCCACGACTGGTTGCACATAAAAATTTGACGGTGGAATATATAATTTGGTAAGCTCTCCCAAAACCTTCACATCTGAAACTCTAACACCAATTTCTTCTTGAGCCTCTCTCAAGGCAGTTCTGATAAGATTTTCATCTTCTTTTTCTGCTCTTCCACCTGGGAAAGCCATCTGGCCACCATGCACACCATCGTATTGAGGACGAAGGATTAAAGGTAAGAAAATTTGATTTTTAGATGGATAGAATAAAATCAAAACTGCACTTTCACGGGTTCGCTCGTTGGGAGTAGGCATTTTAAGCTTCAATCGAGATTCGGAAGCCATTAAGTCGTGAGCAATGTTTCCAGGCAAAGGTTCGCCAAGTCGAGTTTTGAGTTTTTCTATGAAAATGTTAAATTCTATCATTTATTTTATTAACAATATTTTTCAACTAATTTCTCCGCACATCTTTCGCCATCCATTGCTGCTGACATGATGCCGCCTGCATAACCTGCACCTTCTCCACATGGAAAAAGTCGCTTTATTTCCAAGTGTTCAAAGGTGTCATTATCTCTTGGGATTCTAACGGGTGAAGATGTTCTACTTTCAATGCCAATAATTTGGGCTTCATTTGAGGAATAATTTCGCATTTTTTGTCCAAATAGTTTTAATCCTTCTTGTAGCGGTTTACCTAAAAAATCTGGCAAAATATTCATCATATCTGATGATATCAATCCTGGTTGATAAGAAGTATCTAATAAAGATTTTGAGTGTTTATTCTGAATAAAATCGCCCACCAATTGAGCAGGAGCAGTTTGTCCTCCACCTGCCATTACACACGCCTTCTGCTCTAATTCTTTTTGTAGTTGTAAACCTGATAATGCTCCATACTGTTTGAAGGGCAGTAAATCAACGTCGGTAATTGCCACAACCATGCCCGAATTAGCAAACTTTGAATCTCTTCGAGATGGTGACATTCCATTAACTACTAATTCACCTGGGGCAGTGGCTGAGGGAACAATAAAACCCCCAGGACACATACAGAATGAGAAAACGCCTCTTTGAATGCCCTTAAAATAAGTTTGTCCGACCAGACTATAAGATGCTGCTGGAAGATATTTTCCTCTTTCGGGTCGGTGATATTGAAGCGAATCAATCAAGCTTTGTTGATGTTCAATTCGCACGCCCATTGCATAAGATTTGGCTTCTATCAATACATTTCTTTTTTGACATAATTCAAAAATATCTCTCGCCGAATGTCCCGTTGCTAAAATGACACCTAAACCCGAAATTTCGTTTCCATTTTCCAGAATAACACCTTTAATTTCCTTATTTTGAAGAATGAAATCAATAACTTTCGTATTAAAATGGACTTCACCTCCTGCTAATAAAATGCTCTCACGCAGTTCTGTGACCAATTGGGGCAATTTATTCGTCCCTATATGTGGATGAGCATCCATGAGGATTTCTTCGGTTGCTCCGTGTGCCACTAAAATCTCTTGAATTCGTCTGATGTCGCCTCGTTTTTTACTGCGAGTGTATAATTTTCCGTCCGAATACGTCCCAGCACCGCCTTCGCCAAAACAATAATTAGACTCTGGATTGACAACATGATTTCTGTTGATGGCTGCTAAGTCACGTCTTCTGGCTTTTACGTCTTTTCCACGTTCCAGTAGAATTGGTTTTATTCCTAATTCAATTAATCGTAAAGCGGCGAATATTCCAGCTGGACCTGCCCCAATGATAATGGCTTGATTTGCTTTTGAAATGTCAGGGTAATTCTTTTTGAAGGAAATAATAGGAGATGGAGTTTCGTTAATGAAGACTTCTAATTCTACATTAACTTTCACTTGTCGTCCACGTGCATCAATTGATCGTTTCAATGGACGAATAAAAGCAGGAGCATTTTCTGGTAGTTGAAGAAGTTTATGAAGATATGTCTTGAAATTCGCTTCATCAAAAGCAATTTCAGGCTCTAAAACCAGCGATAAATTTTTATGCATAATTTTGTAAGGTATTTATCCTTAAATTAATGATTTGGTAATTATTTCAAAGGTATAAAAATCATATTCACAGGAATGTCAGTATTTTTATACTTAATATTATTACGAAGAATCATTTTAGTTTTGGATAACTCAATTACTCCAAAAGTTCCTTTAAATCCTTGAATATTTATTTCTAATTTCGTAGAGTTTTCTACAAGTCCCCATGTGCCGTAGGCTTGAGCTTGTTTTGAAACTTTATCGTAGGAGCGAACAACTCCAGAGTTATCAAAAACGTAAGTAAGTTGGTCAATAAATTTAGCATCGCCCGCAAATAATGTTGGATCAATTGGTGTGTTATCGGAGGTTGTAAATCCACTGATAATCCATTCAGATGATTTTATTGCGTCAGTTTTAGCAAGATTTGGGTCTACAATTTCGTCTTTCGCACATGAAAAAATGCTTAGTGAAATTAATAATACTAACAGTATTTTGGAACAAGTCATATCATTTTGAGTTTTTTAGTACAAATTTAAAAATTTTAATTGATGAATGTCAGACATTCGTCTTGTAAACGTGATAAAAAAGTATATTATTTTCTTGTTATCTGTGCTTGGCTTTCAGTCATTTGGACAATCTGATTGTCAAAATACAATAAAATATACCTCTTCAACGCAAAATGGCGTAATTAATTGGAAACAATTTCCTGAATTTTCGTTGCCTTTCAAAATTGTTTACACAGGTCCAAGATTCAAAGATTCGCTACAATTACCTTTAAAACATGGTTTCTCACATTTGGCAAATTTTACGACAGCCGATATGAACTTACCACAAAAGAATCGTGCCATTCTTTGGGGAGGAACTGCCAGTTTGCGAGGTCAGCCTTGGTATGAAATTGAAAGTCCGTGGGCAAATGATTTGCAAAAGTATCAAGAAAAATGGAAGAGGGAATTACGAGAAATGGCGGAAATATTCATGGAAACGCAAGGAAAAGCGATGCCAAATTTGGATATTTTGATGTTGGACGTAGAACGTGAAATTCCCACAGATGCAGCCATTCGTTTCTTGAAAGCTGATACAACTTTACCAATTCAGTACCGTAAATTATCAGATATTGATTTTACGGAAAGATACAAAAAAGACTTGGCAAAAATTTATGCTGAACCTATTAAGTATCTGAAAAACAGTGGAATACCTACTATAACACAATTTGCTTCCTATTCAGATGCACCGATAAAAAACGTTGAATTTCCTTTGAATTATACTTGGCAAGAATGGCAAACAAGTGATAAAGTTTTGAATTATTACATGATAGATTCGGTCAGTAAAAAAGTTGGAGGGGAGTTTTATAATCAGAATAATTTTTTAGCTCCCTCTGCTTATTTTTGTTATGAATACGGGATAATAAAAGAATATCCCAATATTGCTTACCAACTTTTTCAAGTGGAGGCGAACATGGCTCGAAGCAATAAAGATATTATGCTTTTTGAATGGTTGTCGTACAATAAATGTCAAATAAATTCTAATTATGGCTATAACCAACCCATAAAAAAACATTTAATTGAAGCCCAAGCAATTATGCCCTTTTTCTCTGGGGCAAAAGGCATTTGGCTTTGGGAAAATCCAATTAATCCCGATAGTTTAAATTATTCGAGATACGAAACTTATGTTAATTCATTGTATAGATTATCCCAATTTAAGGACTTTTTTACAGGTAATTATCGTTTGATCATTCCAAAATCTGCGTATCAACATTTTCAAGATCGAGATCCTATTTGGAGAGGTGTTTTAAAAGGAAATGAAATTTTGATTGCCGCTATCAATGAATTTGCCAATGATAATGAAACAACAGATTTGGCGGTGAGTTATGGAGGTTGGTCGCAAAAAATTCAATTAAATGGTAAAGAAACTTTTTTATGCAAATTTACTTTACCTGATTTACAAACCAATTATTTATTGTATCCAAATCCCAATAAAGGTAGTTTTACTTTCGAATATTTTGGGGATAATTTCCTAACTGGAAACTTGAAAATTATAGATTTTTTGGGTAGAGAAATTTACACTCAATCTTTCAATGGAACAACTCGAAAACAAGCTTTTGATTTAAAATTAGCTTCTGGGAGCTATTTTTTAAATTATGTAGAAGGAGAAAAAGTGGTGGTTAAAAAGATGATAATTCTATGAAAATAAATTTTAAGGTAATTATATTTTTAATGATCTTAACCATTGGGTGTCAAAAACCTAAGCCAAAATTTACAGAACCTGCTTTTTATTTTTGGAAGTCCAATTTTAAACTTTCCGATATTGAGAGAAAAACGTTGGAAATTAACAACATCAAAAAACTTTACATAAAGTTTTTTGATGTTTCATGGAATCCTAAAAAGCGTAAACCCCAATTTGTTGCTCCCATCCAATTTACAGAAAACCCCCCTAATTCATGTCATGTTGTGCCAGTTGTTTTTATCACTAATCAAACGTTTTTAAACTTTCCAGAATCTGAAATAGATTCATTGGCAAAAATGGTTTTTGAGAAGATTTCAAAAATTTCAAAGTCTGAAATCCAAGAAATTCAAATTGATTGCGACTGGACAATTGCTACCAAGCATCAATATTTTAACTTTTTAAAGGCACTACGAAAAAACAATATTATTCTCTCGGCAACCATCCGATTGCATCAAGTAAAATTCTTTGAAAAAACTGGTGTTCCTCCCGTGGATAGAGGAATATTGATGTGCTATAACATGAGTGATTGGCGGAATCCAGAAACACAAAATTCTATTTACTCTACTTCAGTCTTGAAACAATATATTCAAAGATTAGAACAATATCCAAAGCCGCTTGATGTAGTAATGCCTATTTTTCATTGGACAGTCATCTTTAGAAATAATCATTTTTTGTTTTTTGTGAATAATTTAAAATCAGAAGAATTGAAAAATAATTATAACTTCACTCAATTAGCTAAAAATCAATTATTTAAAGCCAAAAATGATGCAACTTTTAATAATTTTTCAGTACGAAAAGGAGATATATTTAGATGTGAGGATTCAGATTTTGAGGAAGTTATGGAAGGTTCTGAATTAATTTTAAGTAAAATATCAAACGAAAAACTTACATTTGCTTTATATCATTTAGACGAAAAAAGCATAACCACTTATTCCAATGACCAAATCAAAAAGCTACTTTACCCTAACAAAACGCTCCGTTAAAATTTTTACAATTTTCACCCTTCTTGCCTGTGGACCAGGAATGGCAGATTATGATGAATTTATGAGTTTTTTCATGCCTGAAAGTTCAAATGCTACTGCTCAAAATCAAAAATATCATTATACACCCATGATGTTTTACAATGATAATGAAGGTGAAGGACAATCTTCTCCTAATGATACAACCGACCTTACAAAGCTTGAAAATTTACAGGCTTGGACAAAATATTGTGAAGGAAAAATTGCTCAAAAAGACCTTGAAAAAGGAATATATGGGTCGGTTATAAACTCAAAATTGCAATCATTTTTTAAAAGCTACAATAATCAACTTGCCATTGATTATTTAATTTTTGTTCAAGAAGCCGAAAGAATAGAAACTGCTTTACTGAATATGGAAAGTGATTCTGTAAAATATAAAAATCCTGCGAATGACATTAAGATTTTAACCCAATTATTCGTACGTGCAAAACATGACTTCTTGAAAGAACGGATTGCTTTTCAATTGGTTAAGACTTTTTCTAAAGCAAAAAAATATAAAGAAGCTGTGACTGCTTTCAATAAAAATATACTTCAAATCAAAGACAAATCTTTTATTTCAGATTGGGCATTAATGCGAAAAGCGGAATCTGAAATTGCATTGGGTGATACTACGGAGGCATATTATGACTTTTCAAGGGTTTTTGAAAGGAGTCAATCCCATAGAAACCAAGCTGATTTAATAGCTCGTTATCGTATTTTAACTTTTCCAAAGGAAGCCATAAAATTTTGCAAAAATAATCATGAAAAAGCCTCACTTTATGCGTTTGCTGGTATAAAACCTGGGATTGATGGATTGCCAATGGTAGAAAAAATGGTTGAACTCGACCCTAAAAATCAAATGATTGAATTGATTATGGCTCGTGAAATTAATAAAAATGAGAAATTTTATTATGACCAAAGTTATGGTTATAATTCTTATTCTGATGATTCGACTATAGTTAAAAATGCAAAAGAAAGGGCAACGGATTACTGGTCGAAACTAAAAGAATTTTCCATTAAATGTGCTAATAATCAAGCCTTACCCAAGACTGGATTTTGGCAAACTGCTTCGGCTTACATGGAATATGTGCAAGGAGATTATGCAAAATCTGTGGAATTTTTGAATCAGGCAAAAGCCATAAAAACAACGAATGAAGGACTAAAAAATCAGATCTTATTGCAAAATCTTTTGTTGATTTCTAAAAAATCAGTTTCAATTACACCAGAAGTTGAAGCGGAATTTTTGCCGATTTTAGCCAGTTTTTCCAATCCAAAAAATTTCAGAATTAGTAATGCTGTTTTAGAATCTTGTAAAATTCTATCGGCTAAATATCGAGGAGTTTCAGATGTTCAGAAAACTGAAAGCAAAGGTGGGTGGTTCTCAAGTTGCTCCAATAAAAAAGCAGATACCAAAATTTTAGCAAATGCACCTCACGCTATTGCAAAAGCCTATTTATTAACCATGTTGACAACTTATCAAAATAATAGTAGTCAAGAATATGGTAATTTTGAATCGCAAAAAGATATGTTTTTGATTGAAGACACCACTTCTTTGGCAACGATTGAGAAAGTAATTGCTTATTTTTCAGAAGCAAATAAATCGAAATTCGATAAAGGTTTACAGAAATTAGTTGGCTTTGATAATGACCATTTATATACACTCATGGGCAGACGAGCGATGAATGAAGCCGATTATTTTAAAGCTGCCGAGGCATTTGAAAAAGTCTCTCCGAGTGTTTGGAAAAATGATGAATGGAAATATTTTGATGAGGACCCACTTTATATTCCAACTAAATATAATCGTGATAAAAAGAATTTGAATTACAATCCATACACTTTTGCCAAGAAAATGGCTGAATTAGAAGCAAAATTAAAAGCCAATCCGAATGATGCGGAAAGTGCTTACTTATTGGCTTGTGGTACTTATAACACAACCTACGAAGGCAATTCTTGGATTTTGAGGAGACATTCTTGGAGTAGCGGAGAAGTTAATAGTTATTCAAAGGGGAAATACGATACGGATTATTTTCAAACGGATAAAGCGAAAACATTTTTTATTCAAGCATCAAAATCAAGTAATCAAGAATTAACGGCAAAGGCTTTCTTCGGTGCGGCTTTGTGTGAACGGGATGCGTATCAAGTATTCCTACTTCAGCAAGAAGCTAATCCAGACGAAACTCAGGAGGTTTTTCTCGCAAGAATGGAAAAAGTGAGAGCCAATAAATATTTAGAATATTTTAAAATTTTGCATTCAAAATATCAGGATACAAAATATCAGAAACAGGTTCTGTTGGAATGTGGAGATTACTCGTTGTTTATGGGAGGGAAGTAAAATAAAAAATCCCGCAATGTTATTATCATTGCGGGATTTTTTATAATTGTATCTTATTTCGATTCTGGTTTTTTATATTGACGACCATATTTAATTTTCATTTCCGCTGAATGACTTCTTCGCACATTCACTTTACTGTTTTTCTCAGATTTTTCATGAAATGCTTCCCCTACACCTTCTCGTTTTGGCGCTTTTACTTCAATGGCTTTAGTATATTCTTTGGGTAATTCATCCAAAAGCATTTGGGTTGTAATCTCTAAATTTTCGGGTAACGCTACTTGTGGAACCGAATAATTCATAAGTTTTTCAATTTCAACTAAGTATTCCTTCTCACGTTCAATCATAAATGAAATGGCTATTCCTTTTCGACCCACTCGACCCGTTCTACCGATTCTGTGGACATAACTTTCGGGTACGGCTGGTAAATCAAAATTGATAACGTGCGATACTTCTGCCACATCTAAACCTCTGGCAATCACATCAGTAGCCACCAATATTCTACATTTTCCCGATTCAAAATCATCAACGGCCGCAAAACGATGATTCTGGGCTTTGTTTGAGTGAATTACTTTAATTGATTCTCCAAAAACATTTTCTAATTGTTCAAAAACCAAATCAGCTAAGTGTTTTGTCGAAACAAAAACTAACACTTTATTCATTTCTGGATTTTCATTAAATAACAATTTCAAAAGATTTACTTTCGTATTAAAGTTTAAAACTTCGTAATATGATTGAGAAATATTTTCCAATGGTGTTCCTACTGGAGTTGCTTCTATTCTTTCCAAATCATTAAAATACGCTTCAATTAATACCTCAACGTCTTGATTTAAAGTAGCAGAAAATAGCAGGTTTTGGCGACGTTCGGGCAAACGGTCGAATATGTTTTTCAATTGTGCCCGAAAGCCCAAATTGAGCATTTCATCGAACTCATCAATTACCAATTTCTTGATAAATTTAGGCTTTAAAACACCTGTTGCCAATAAATCAACCAATCTACCAGGCGTTCCAACCAACACATCTACACCCGCTGCAACCTCGGCAGACTGTGGTCTGAGATTCACACCACCATAAACACCCGCAGAAACGACACTCATGTATTTGGTCAGTTTTTGAATTTCTTCAAGTACCTGAACCACTAATTCACGAGTGGGAACGATAATTAATATTTGTGGGTTCTTTATTTTTGAAAACTGGAATTG
>JACMRQ010000035.1 GCA_014376355.1 Arcicella sp.
CCGATGGATATGCTCGAATTTGAGTTTTTACCAGAGAAAATCAAAACGGTTATTGACCACTTTGGACAGATTGATTTCGTCGTACAAAACGCTGGAGTCTCCCAACGTTCTTATGTAAAAGATACCCAATTTAAGGTTTATCGTGATTTGATGGAACTGGACTTTTTCAGTATTGTCGCCTTCACACAAGCACTTTTACCCTACATGACCAAAAGAAAATCAGGGCATTTTATCGTCATTAGTAGTATTGCAGGCAAAATCGGTGTTCCTCTGCGTGGAGGTTACGGAGCTGCCAAGCACGCAGTTATTGCATTTTTTGATTCTTTAAGGGCAGAAATCTGGCAGGATAATATTAATGTTACGACCATTTGTCCTGGATATATTAAAACCCAAATATCCTACAATGCCTTGAATTCTTCGGGCGATAAACATGGCAAAATGGACGATAATCAAGCCAATGGAATGACCGCTGAAGTATTTGCACAAAAAGCCATAAAAGCCATAAAAGCCATAAAAACTAATAGAAAAGAAGTTTATATTGGTGGAATCTACGAAGTTTTTGGGGTATATTTAAAACGATTTTTGCCTTCGTTGGTTTATAGAATAGTGCGGAAGAAGTAGGCGAAATGGTGGTTTATTATTATATTTGAAAAAAAATAGTAAAGATTATTGAATTAATTATTGAAACCACAGGACACAAATTTTACAAACTTAAAATACAGAAATTTTAATTTATCTGTATTAAACTTGTAAAGTGGTGTCCTATTGTTTTATTAAATCTAAACAAGTCAATGAAAAACACATCCATTATCGCTCTAATTTTTCTCATTTTTGCTTCCTGCAATCAAGAGAAAAAACAAGAATCAACAAAAACAGAAGTCAAAACGATTCAGACAGAAACTTGCTATCAACATACAAAAGATAGTAGCACGATTAAGTTAAAAATTGTCATCAAAGATAATATAGTTACGGGTGATTTGATTTATGATTATTACCAAAAAGACAAAAGCCAAGGGACAATTAAAGGAGAAATTAAATCGGATACTTTATTTGCCAATTATAAATTTATGTCAGAAGGAATAGAATCTGTCAGAGAAGTAGTTTTTCTAAAAACATTGAATGGCTGGGTTGAGGGCTACGGAGAAATTGATGATAAGGATGGCAAGGTTACTTTCAAAAACAGAAACAAAATAACATTTGATAACAATGCACTATTAAAGCAAACAGATTGTCAGTAAATTATTAAACAACCCTACAATTTATATTTAATGAAAAAAGAAGAAAAAGATCACGGAACTGGACACATCATTCAAAGTCTAATCGTGAACCTATTAATTGCTTGCTCTAAAGGTGTAGCTGCTTTTATGACTGGTTCAGGAGCAATGCTTGCCGAAACAATTCACTCATTTTCCGACTGTGTCAATCAAGGATTATTGCTTTTGGGCGTGAAACAATCGAGACGTTTACCGAACGACAAACACCCTTTGGGCTATGGAAGAGCCGTTTACTTTTGGTCATTCATGGTTGCAATGTTATTATTTTCAGTGGGTGGAATGTTTTCTATCTACGAAGGAATCCATAAATACAACAATCCAGAACCCGTTAATAATATTGAATGGGGTATCGGAATTTTGGTATTCTCCTTGCTTTTGGAAGGCTATGCAACCTATTCTAATGTGGTAGAATTAAATATCAGAAAAGGTTCTGCGGGTTTCTGGCAATATCTCAGAAGTACAAAAGACAGCGGTTTAGTGGTAATTTTTGGTGAAAATTCAGCGGCAGTTTTGGGTTTAATATTGGCAATTGCAGCCCTACTTGCTTCTTATTATACTGGCGATGGTCACTATGACGGAATAGGTTCATTCGCTATTGGAATTGTCTTGATTGCCGTGGCTATTTTTCTATCGACAGAAGTAAAATCTCTTTTAATTGGTGAAAGTGCCGACCCAGTAATTAATGACTTAGTACAACAACAAGTAGATAAAAACCCTGATATTCTGAAATTAATTAACTGTATTACCATTCAGCAAGGTCCAGGAGAGGTGTTAATCTGCATGAAAATAAGATGCAATCATGAAATTAATGCACTACAAATTAGCAAGTTAATTAATAAATTTGAACATGATATTAGAACAGCTGCTCCAGAAGTAAAGTGGATATATATTGAACCTGATTTGCAGGAGTGGAAATAAATCAACCTTTTCTGTTGCCACTTTACGTGAGGAATTTAAGATGAAAACAAGAATATTCTGGCTCAACGAAAACTTAGGAATCATGTCTCGACCATTGGGCGGAGATGATTTAATGGAAGAAATTGGACAATGGAAAAAATTGGGAGTGGATACGATTGTAAGTTTTTTAACGGATGAAGAAAACGAAGAATTAGATTTAGAATATCAACGGACAGATTGTCGTAGAGAAGGTTTTGACTTCATAAAATTTCCGATTGAAGACCGACAAGTGCCTGATAGTTACCTGAAAACCAAAGAGTTAGTAAATGTTATTTTCGATAAAATCACCGACAAGAAGAAAATAATTATGCAATCTCGTGGAGGTATTGGACGGGTTTCAATTATTGCAGCAAGTATTTTATCCAAATGTGGATTGAATGTAAATCAAAGTTTTCAAAATATTTCTAAAATTAGAGGATTGCTGGTTCCCGATACAGAAGAACAAATTATTTGGACAGAGACATTTGTGGAAAAATTATCATCAAAAAACTGATAAAAATACCCCAAAGTTTTCGTGGTTAGGTGAATAAACTTTGGGGTATTAAAAGATTAAATCAAATTAGCAGTCAAAGTAATTTCTGCTTTCATCAACTTTGAAATTGGACAAACAGCTTTTGCATTAGCAGCAATTGTTTGAAATTGTTCATCAGCAATATTTGGAATTGTTGCCGTTAAATCCAAATGAATCATTGTGATTGTTCCGTCTTCAAAAGTAACCTTTGCATTAGTGTCAATATTATCAGCTGTAAAACCTGCTTCATTCAACAGAAAACTGAATTGCATTGAAAAACAACCTGCATGAGCTGCTCCAATCAATTCTTCTGGATTTGTTCCAACGCCATCAGCAAAACGTGTCTTAAACGACAATTGTGCATTATTTAAAGTTGTGCTTGCTGTAGAAACTGTTCCTACTCCTTCCATTCCTGTTCCTTTCCAGTTAGCTGAGGCTTGTCTTGTAAATTTCATTTTCTTTTTGTTTAAGTTTTAATTATAATGCAAATTTCCGTATCAAATATTACTTAAACTTTAACCTAAGTTAAAATCGTAAAAAAATTATTTTTTCTCAGCAATTCTTTTTCTAATTCTGCTCAATGAAGGACCTTGAATACCCAAATATGAAGAAATATGATAAAGTGGAATGGCATTCATAATATCAGGATGCTGTGAAACCAAATCCAAATAACGCTGTTCTGGTGTTAAGAAAAGCAAACTTTCAGTTCTTAAAAGAGCAAATGTTGATGCTTGTTCAGCAATTAATCTTCCCAAGCGTTCCCATTCGTGCGATTTTTGATAAAGCTTCATTAAATTATCAATGTGAATATAAATAACCTTAGATTTAACCATTGACTGGGTGTAGAAATGACAGGGAATCTGATTAATAAAACTTGCATAAGACACCACAATTTGATTGTTTGTATAGAAAAAAACATTTTTTTCATCACCCGTTTTTTCATCTAATTGATAGGTTCTAAAAACTCCGTCAATTACAAATCCTAAGTGTTTACAAACTTGTTGGTAATTGTTATAAAACTCCCCTTTTTCGTATTCTTTCACTTGCCAAAATTGCTCGGAAATATTGAAAGTTTCACTTTTCATACCAGCAAATGAGTTAAAAGCTGTTTTAAGAAATTCAATTTCATTCATATATTTGAGTTGGTCTTTGAAGATAAAAAAAAAGTCACTTCTTCAACATTTCTATTGCCTCCGCTGGATTTTCTACTTCAATAATTAAATGTTGATATTCTTCGTCTTTTAGTTCTATTATAATCGTTTTCTTGGAATCCGAAACATCCCAAAAATTCTTATCATTATCTTTATAAAAAGTCCCTGCCGTGATAACGAAAGGAATATGTGTTCCTGGAGCCCTCCATCCTTTCCACCAGCTTTTCACAGAATCAAAATCTTGGTGAGCATTGATAATGTGATTAATCGGAATAATTAATTGGCTTTTGAAAGACCATAATTTATGCATTCCTTTCACTTCAAAAATGAAGTTTTCCTCTTGTTTTGTTATCGTTATCATTTTATGAAAAATTAAAGGTAAACTTATTAAAAAATCAAGAAAGTAAATCAACTTAAATTCCATTAACTTTCAAAACAAAAAGTAATTTATCAATCACTCTATCTCAAAATAAATTCATTTATAGAACTATTATTTAGGCTAAAATTGAGCAATTTTGATTTAATTTTGGCGAAAATAACTTTCATTTAAAACAATTTGAATAAAGAAGCCCTCATAAAAGCTGCCAATTTTTGTGCCTATCAAGAACGCACCCATAAAGAAGTCCGTTATAGATTGTATGAATTAGAAATTATTGGCGATGAATCAGAAGCAATAATTACGTGGTTAATCGAAAATAATTATCTTAATGAAGAACGATTTGCCAGACTATTTGCGGGCAGTAAATTCCGACAAAAAAAGTGGGGCAGAATCAAAATTCGTCAAGAGTTAAAAATACGAGGTGTGTCAGATTATTGCTTGAAAGCAGGCATGAGTGAAATTGATGAAGACGATTACATGGTTACATTACAAGAAATTATCGAAAAAAAATCAAAAGATATTAAAGAAAGCAATAAATTAATTATCAAGCAAAAATTAGTAAAGTTTGCCCTTAGTAGAGGTTTTGAGAATGATTTAGTGTTTGATGTAGTAGGGAAATTCTTGAGATAATTTGCTCGATATGCTACAAAATATTATCTTTATGGATTATCAAATAATTTAAATTATGACAACAACTTTTGAATTAGAAGAACAAGAATTAGATTTCAAGTTATTCAAAAAGATTAAAAGCTTATTCAAGAATCAGCATATAAAATTAATGATTGAAGGTGATGATTTGATAGTTCAACGAAAAATGATGAGGGAAAAATTACTCCTTTCAATCAAGCAAGGAGAAGAAGGAAATACATTATCATTTACACCAGAACAATTTAATGAAATATCAAATAAACTTTACGAAACTAGCCTTTGACGAATTTACAAATTGGGCTATTGAAAATTTAAAGATTTTTATCAGAATTAGAGAACTCATTGAATCAATTAATCGAGACCCTTTTAAAGGAATAGGCAAACTTGAACCACTAAAGCATGAATTTAAGGGATGTTGGTCAAGGCGAATTACAGATGAACATAGACTTATTTATAAAGTGTCAAATGAAAGCATTTTGATAATATCTTGTAGAGGTCACTATGATAATTAACTTTTTGTTGCCAAAAACAACTTTTCAAATTATCTTTGAGCAATGAGAATTTACAACAACGCATATCCAAATTATTATTACTACTACGGTTAGTAATAGTCGGGTGTGTTCCAAAGAAAATAAAGAACTAACAATACACAAGCCGACTCCGCAAGAGTTGGCTTTTTTTATAACCATTTCAGTTATTAGTCATTGGCTATTAGTCATTAGAAAAATACCACATTTCTAATTGCTAACATTTAATTCCTGATAACTAATCCCTGATAGCTAATGATTATTTCCCCTGCTTCCCGTATGAATTTGGTGCAAGAATATTACTTCTCGACCAAATTAAAACAAATTGCCGAAATGAGAAATTCGGGTATTGATGTCTTAAATTTAGGCATCGGTAGCCCCGACCTCCCACCCTCTGCCAATACTATTGAGACTTTGGCAAATACTGCTCAAAATCCCAAAAATCATGCCTACCAAAGTTATGTAGGTATTCCTGCCTTACGGGACGCAATGGCTGGGTTTTATCAAAGTGCTTACGGAGTTGAATTAAACCCACTCAATGAAATATTGCCTCTGATTGGCTCAAAAGAGGGAATTATGCACATTTCAATGGCATATTTAGAAGCAGGAGATGAAGTCTTAGTACCCAATCCAGGCTATCCAACCTATCGAGCTGCATCACTTTTAACAGGTGCAACAGTAGTTGATTATGACCTTTCGGAGGCAAACGGTTGGTTGCCTGATTTAGTAGCATTAGCCAAAAAAGATTTGTCGAAAGTGAAACTAATGTGGGTGAATTATCCTCACATGCCAACGGGTGCAAAAGCTACAAAAGGCTTTTTTGAAGAACTCAGAGATTTCGCTTTGATGCATAATATATTAATCATTAATGACAATCCCTACAGTTTCATTTTAAACGATGACCCACAAAGCATTTTATCAGTGGATGGCATGAAAGAAGTAGCTTTGGAGTTAAATTCATTATCAAAATCGCACAATATGGCGGGTTGGCGAGTGGGAATGTTAGTTGGGAAAGCAGATTTCATTAATCCCGTTTTACGATTTAAATCGAATATGGATTCAGGTATGTTTTTGCCTTTGCAGATGGCAGCAGTCACAGCTTTACAAAATGATAAATCATGGTTTGAAGAATTAAACAAAACATATCGAATTCGTCAGCAAAAAGTTTTTGAAATGATGCAATTACTTGATTGTCAGTACGACATAAATCAGTCA
>JACMRQ010000316.1 GCA_014376355.1 Arcicella sp.
AAGGATAAAGTTTTCACGAGAATCCGCAATTGGGAAGTTCTCAGCAAATACTTTAAATAAACCTTCGTCTGTACGACTTTCGGCTGCGGTTTCCAACTGGAAGAAATCCTGAAACGATTTTACTTGAATATCCAAGAAATCGGGATATTTTAGTAAATTTTTGACTTTGGCAAAACTAATTCTGCCTGTTGCTGTCATCTGTGTCAAGGCTTTTTACTGTTTTGAGTTTGTGAGTTTAGTTATCACTATTTGTTATTGGTTAATAGATTGGTTTTGAAGTAGCTAAGAATGAAATAGCTATTTCTGAGTACACACTAATAATTGATAACTATCAAGGGATAACAGGGCAAAAAAACGCCCAAAAAAATGAAGCCTCGTAGAAGTGAGTGATTCATTTCCCTTTGCGACTTTCCTACGAAAAAAAGTGCGTGTTTCGGAAATGGATACTGGGTAAACCGATTTGATTTATAAATGGTTTCAAATCAGCCTGCAAAATTACGAGTTTTTTTATTGATAATCAAGTAGTTGTAAGAAAAAAATTTATACACTTTAGGAAAAGATATTTATGAATTGCTTTAAAATTTCTTCTTTTTAGTTCAGCTAACTTTTAATGCTTAATAATACTAAATAAATAAAGTCCATATTTCAGTCATATAAAAATCCCCACAAAACCAAAGTCCTATGGGGATTTTTAATAATAAAAACATCATCAACTAAGCCTTCCTAGCTTTCGCTTTCTTTTTTGGAGCTAATGAATTAATCCATTCTGCAATTTTTGTAGCATCTTCCGCTGGCACTTTCAATGCTGCCATTGGTGGATATCCAGGCCAATGTGAAGGATTTGGAACGGCAATTAATTCAAGAATTCTTGCAGTTGTATATTTTCTTTTGGCTACTTCTGTGTAGGCAGGACCAACTAATCTGGTATCCACTTTATGACAAGCCGTACAAGTATATTTTGACATCAATGGTTTGATATCTTCAGGAAAATCTTGTGCTTGAGCATTCATGGCTAATCCTGCGAGCAACATCGAACTGAATAGTAATTTTTTCATGATAAATATAAAATTAATTTTCTGGAAACTTAAATTTTTATAAAAAGGCAAAATAACTATTTTAATGTCGATATTCTATCATTATTTACATCTACTTTCATTAAAACGACATTTTTTTATTCTTATTTTAAGATAGCTTGTTAATCTTTTGTTAATTGTTTCGATAAGCATCTACTGAATCCCTTACATTTCCGTGCTTTTGTAAAAGTGCTTCAGCTTCTTCTCTTTCGATACCTAATTCTTTCATCACCATATTTTCGGCACGAACTACTAACTTATTGTTACTTAACTGCATATCCACCATTGTGTTGCCACGAACTCTACCCAATTGAATCATTACGGAAGTTGAAATCATGTTTAAAATCAATTTCTGAACTGTTCCTGATTTCATACGAGTGCTACCAGTAATAAATTCTGGACCTGAAATTGCTTCAATTGGGTACTCGGCAGCTTGAGAAATTTCACTATTTCCATTACACGAAATCGAACCCGTCAATAAACCATTTTTACGAGCGTTATTCAACCCACCAATTACGTAAGGAGTTCTTCCCGATGCTGCAATTCCTATAACTGTATCCAATTCATTTACATCATATACTAATAAATCGTGCCATGCTTGTTCAATATCATCTTCAGCATTTTCTACGGCTTTTCTAATTGCCCCATCTCCACCCGCAATTAATCCAACCACCATATCAAAAGGAACGCCAAACGTTGGAGGACACTCAGAGGCATCAACCACGCCCAAACGTCCACTCGTACCTGCACCTATATAAAATAATCTTCCACCTGCTTTCATTCTTGAAACTATCTGATTTACAAGCGGTTCTATCTGTGGAATTGCTTTTTCAACGGCATAAGGAACAGTTTTGTCTTCATTATTAATTCCCTCCAAAATCGCCTTTACTGACATTTTATCCAAATTGTCATAGTGTGAAGTTTCTTCGGTGGTAAGTAAGTCTAAATGAATTTCAGCCATATTCTGGTTATTAGATATTGGTTGTTAATTATCAATATTAAACATCGTATTAATAATCAACACTTGTAAAGATAATGACATTTTATAGAATTGGATTTATTATTAACAGAGGGAAAGCTGATAACTGTTAACCAATTTAAAATCCCTACTCCGAATAATATTTGAAAAATAAAGGAATTGTCTCGATGCCTTTATAGAAATTGAATAATCCAAAATGTTCATTGGGCGAGTGAATAGCATCAGAATCAAGTCCGAAACCCATTAAAATGGTTTTTAAACCTAATTCTTTTTCAAAAAGTGCTACAATTGGAATACTTCCTCCGCCACGAGTTGGTACTGGTTTTTTCCCAAAAGATTCTTCCATCGCACGTTCGGCAGCCCGATATTCTTTAGAGTCTGTTGGCGTAACATAAGGTTCTCCTCCGTGATGTGGGCGTACTTTCACGGTTACGCCAGCGGGTGCAATGGACTCAAAATGTTTGGTAAACATGGCGGTCATTTTATCCGATTGTTGATTTGGCACTAAACGCATAGAGATTTTTGCGGATGCTTTTGAAGGTAAAACGGTCTTTGCCCCTTCTCCAATATATCCTCCCCAAATGCCGTTTACGTCAAGCGTTGGGCGAATTGAAGCTCGCTCAATTGTTGAATATCCAGTTTCTCCCATTACATCATTAATGGCCAAATCTTCTTTATATGCTTCTAAACTAAACGGTGTCAAAGCCATTGCTTGTCTTTCAGCAGGACTTAATTCAAGGACATTATCATAAAAGTTAGGTATCGTAATATGATTATTTTCATCGTGCAGCGAAGCAATCATTTTACTCAAAATGTTAATTGGATTTGCCACAGCACCCCCGTAAACGCCCGAATGTAAATCACGATTGGCACCCGTTACTTCCACTTCTACATAGCTCAAACCACGCAATCCAACGTCAATAGATGGAATATCGTTGGCAACGATGGCAGTATCTGAAATTAAAATAACGTCAGCTTTCAGTTTTTCTTTATTAGATTTTACGAATATACCCAAATTATCAGAACCGATTTCTTCTTCACCCTCAATCATAAATTTGACATTGCAAGGTAATGAATCAGTTGCCACCATTGTTTCAAATGCTTTAATGTGCATATAAACTTGTCCTTTATCGTCACAAGCCCCACGAGCATAGATTTTTTCATCCTTAACAATAGGTTCAAATGGTGGAGAATTCCACAAATTTAGTGGGTCAGCGGGTTGAACATCATAATGTCCATATACCAAGATTGTAGGAAGAGATTTGTCGATAATTTTCTCTCCATAAACAATCGGATGACCAGCTGTTTCATTAATTTCAGCTATGTCAGCCCCCGCAGATTTGAGTTTCTCACAAATGAATTCTGCCGCAAGGCGAACATCAGCTTTATATTTACTATCAGCACTCACCGAAGGAATTCTCAATAATTCAAGCAATTCCGAAAGAAAACGGTCTTTATGTTGTTGGATGTATTGTTGCATGATTTTTTAGCTATGTTTCCACAAAAGTAAAAAATGAAGAACTAAAAATCAGATAATCTGAACTTTAATTCTTCATTTTTAATTCAAAAAATTTATTTTATAGTGCTTTCTTTTTACGAAGGAACATTTTATTTTCTTGTCCTTTAAACAATTTGACAATATTCTTGCGATGCGTTATCACAATCATACCAAAAAGTAAAAATCCGAAGACGATTACCAATGTGTTTTCTGGTCCGAAGGCTTTTAATAATAATAATATTGGAAAAGATAATGAAGCGATAATTGCTCCTAACGAAACATAATGGAAAGAAATAAAGACCAAGAAGAAAATCGCCATACAAACTAAAGCCGCTTCTGGATGCACTGACATAACCATTCCTAATAATGTTGCAACGCCTTTACCACCTTTGAAATTTGAAAATACTGGAAAAATATGTCCAAAAACTGCCGCAAAACCGAATAATAATTTCAGATTTTGACAATCTGCCCAATCAATAATGTGTCCGTAATACAACATCAATGCAATTGAAGTGGCAATCCATCCTTTTATGGCATCAATTAATAAAACGACTGTTCCCGCTCGCTTGCCCAAAACCCTGAAAGTGTTAGTTGCACCTGCATTACCACTTCCGTGTTTACGAACATCCACCCCAAAATAAGCCTCTCCGTACCAAATCGCCGTGGGAATTGAACCAAGCAAATATGCCGCAATTGTGCAAGCAATTATTAAAACTATTAATGACATTTGGTAGGGAATAGTTTATAAAAATAGCTAATCACAAATATTTAGCGAAGATTTTTTATACCTCTAAAACAAAAGTAAATTAAACTTTTTTCAAAACAAGCAGGTTAGTAAAAGTTCTTTAAAATGTACAAAAAAGCTCTTTTAAATGTTTAATTTTACCCATAATTCCCCAATAATCAATTTTGTATTACAAATTATTGAACGAAATTTTAAGTAAGTATTAATTTTGGCAAGAATTTCGTTAAGATAAAGTTAAATCCATCATAATCGCTCTTTTTGAGAATTTCCACCATGAAAATAATCTTAGCACTATTTCTTTCAGTTACTTTTTTTACGATAAAGGCTGAAACTGAAACTTCAACTCTCAGTGGAACTTGGCAAAGCAAAGATGCTTCGGGCAATACGCAAATGATGATTTGTTCGGATAAATATTTAATGTTTGCCATCTATGATTTATCGAAAAAAAAATATGTAAAATCGGGTGGTGGAACGTATCAATTATCAGTAGTTTCGGGCAAAAATATACTTTCATATAAACGTGATTTCAATACTGAAGATTCTACGTTGGTTGGTTTGACGGTTGCCAATTTTTATACAGTCGATAAAAGCGATTTATCGCTTTCAGAAGGGCCTTTGGCTGGAAATTGGAAACGAATTGATGAATCAAAATCTCCCAAAACAATGAATGCTACTTGGCGAATTAAAGCCAGGGAAGGTTCGGATTTTAAAATGCAAACTTTGCTAAAAGGTTCGAGAAAAACGCTTAAAATTTTGTCAGGAAGCCATTTTCAGTGGGCAGCCTTTAATACGGATACCCACCAGTTTTTTGGAACGGGCGGAGGGACTTATACCGTGGAAGACGGAAAATATACAGAAAATATTGAATTTTTCTCCCGTGACAGCAAAAGAGTTGGCGCTTCATTGACTTTCGATTGTATTTTGAACGGAAAAGACTGGACACACGCTGGACAAAGTTCTACGGGAACAAGAGTACATGAGATTTGGGAAAAAGAGGAATA
>JACMRQ010000317.1 GCA_014376355.1 Arcicella sp.
ATCAACGTATTGATAGGTGGAGTCGTTAATAATTGATTTTACTGTAATTACGCTCATTATATTTTTTGAAAACGTGGTTTAAAATATAACTGCCAAAGTTCTATCGTCATGGTTTCCTGGACTCCAGAAATCCATCCAAGCAGAAAGTTGATTAGCTACTTCCAAATTCTCAGCTTTAAATTCTACTTTAATATTCTCTTCATTATTTCCTCCTAAATCTTCCAAAAATTCTTGCCACTTTTCAATCTTTTCCAAATTGGCTTCTACCACAAATTTTGGGTCGTAAATTCCATCCGTCATTAGCATCAGATACGAGAAATCTTCCACTAATTTAAAGCCAAAACGAGTGCCAAATTTATCACTACTGAATATTTCGGGCATGGTGATAAATCTGGTACCGCCACCGTATTCACCCACATCCAACCAATTCATTAATTTAATTTCGGTCAAATCCTTATTTAACAACCCAATCGGACAATCGCCCACGCCAAAAGAGAGAATGGCATAACCAAATTCATATTTTTTGAACAAAACAAAAATCAACGTACTGTGAAAATCCTTGAGATTTGTTTCTGTCTTTAAAGCAAAATCTTCTAATTTTTGATGAACATTAAAGGCAGCACTGCCTAATTTATTATACACAAAAAGATTGAGTTTTTTCTGGATATCCTCGCCCGTTCCTGCATTATGTTCCTGAATAAGACTATCAAATTCTGAGAAAGATGCTGCGTTTAAATTTTCTGTAAAATAATCAATAATGCCATCACAGGCAATTTTTGAACCTTGTCGGGCGAGTGTAGCACTGCCCGCACCATCGGCAACGCAAACCACATTCCAACCTGTTTCGGGAAAATTTTTGAAGGCAAAATCATCATCTCTGAATGAGCCAACGTTGGCATGAGAACGTCCTCTTTTTGAAGCAACTACCAAATGTTTATCCCCCAATGGTTGAAAATCTTGGGCATTGTCTGTCTTCCAATAATTATCCTTGGTTTGAATACTTGGAAGGTCTTTCCAAAGAGATTTTGGATTTGCATTTATGATTAGAGAAACTTGCTTTTCATTCAGCGTTGAGTCTTCAAGTTCGCCTGATATTCTAAACTTCATTTTTATTTTAAAATCACCACTTTGCGTCGGATCACCCTTGATAGTTTCCGTTTCGTTGTCGTATTCCAAACCGTAACTCAATAAATCTTCAAATTCGGAAAAGATAATATCATTCATTCCTAATTTTACAAAATCCAGTTTGGCTTCGTAAAATTTGCCAACCATTGCATTGGGAATGACAAGATGTTTTTCAATAATGTCTTGTATGGCGGACTTCATTTTCCAATTATCTACTATCATTTTCTCGTTTTCTTGTATAACCTTGACGGTATTGATATTGGTTTCATCTTGAGCAAACTCCTCAAAAAGCTGCATCCTATTTTTAGGAATAGGCACGTTATTTTGGGTTAAGAGTTCGCTGATATATTGCTTAATTTCGTTCATTCGTAGTTGATTCTATTTACGTAAATTTGCCACTTCCATATTCGTGGGTTTTTTCTGTAATCAAAAAATAAAAAGGTAGAATTCTCATAATAATTGAGATTTAAAAATTTCAAGGTATAATTCCATATTCTCTGTATCAAAACAACAGAATATAACTTTACGGGGGAAGTCATTTTCAAGTAAAAATTTTGAAGTTGTATTAAAAGCTATTTTAGAAGCCAAGTCTTTTGGATAACCATAAGCACCAGTTGATATATTTGGAAATACTAAAGTGTAGAATTTTCGCTCCTTTGCAATTAGTAAACTTTGATAGTAACAACTCGCTAAGTCATCTTCCTCTTTCTGTTTTTTAAACAAGTATCTTGGTCCGACTGTATGAATAATATTTTTAGATTTTAAGTTAAAGCCTGAAGATAGTTTTGCTTCTCCAACCTTACAACCGCCCAGAGACTTACAAAATTCTGCTAATTCATTACCCGCTTTTTTATGAATGGCACCATCAACTCCACCCCCTCCCATTAAAGAAGGTCTCGCTGCATTGACAATACAATCAACGTCTAAATCTGTAATATCTCCTAAAAGTAGTTCTATTCTCATAATGATTAATTAAAAAAACCAATTCAACAACAATAGAATTACCAACAAGACAAGTTGTGTCATATCAACGGATAATCCTTGTCCAACCTCAAAAGGTTTAAATAATGATTTTAAACTGTTAAGAACTGGCGTAAATATGCTACTAAAAAAATCAAAAGCACTTTTAAATTGACCGCTCAGTTTGTCTTTGTAAGGCAATAATTTTGAATAAAGAAACAGTCCAACAATGAGGACATTAATTATAATATGAAGGATATACATTATATGACTATATTTATTTCGCTTGGAGGAGGGGGCAAAGCAATTGTTTCGCCCGTTCCTTGACTTTTATTTCCTTGTTCAATGGTTTCTGAAACCCACTTGAAAAATTGTTTTAACGTGGCACTATCGGCATTGTCTAAATGAATTACGGTATCGGTTAATTCTTTCAAAAGACTATCATCGGCTAATTTACCTGCGGCACAACAAATAATTGCCCCAAAATTAAGTGATTTAATTTGGGGAATCATCTCTCTATAGAGTTGTAAATCATTGGGTTTCCCGTCCGTAAAAAGAAATAACAAAGGTTTCCAATCTCCTTTTTGCGTTGGACTGCCTTTGATAATATCCGTTTTCGCTTTTTGGTACAGCATTTCTAAGGCTCTTCCCGTGTGGGTAGGTCCACTCTGCGGGCAGGTAATTTCGGGCAATTGAAAAGCGGCTAATTCAGTCAGAGGGACTATTTCTTTGACTTCTCTATCAAAAGTTACGATACTTATCCACAGAGAATCCAACGCTTGTGCATCCATTCTGAGGGTATTTATCATGCCACTCAAAGCATTATTTAATGCTTGAATGGGTTCGCCATACATTGAACCAGAAGTGTCTAATAAAAAATAAACGGGTAATCTTCTCATTTCTGTGGGTCAATAATTAAACAACAATATTCAATTCTGAGGGTGGTGGTGGTAATTCTTTCAAACCTTGTACTTCTTTTCCGCTGTCTTCTACTTTAGTTGAAGATACACCAATGGAAGCCGTAACCCACAAAAAGAATTTTGCGATACTGCCACTATCAGCCGTATCAAGGCTTACTACGTCATTCGTAATTTGTTTTAAAACGTTGGTATCTGCCCCATTACCCGCCGCACACGCAATGGTGAAAGCAGTTTTATGCTTTTTAAATTCAGTCAAACCATTTTGCCAATTATCGGTTGGGATACCATCCGTCATGATAAAAACCAAAGGTTTCCAATCACCTTTTTGTTCCATCGTAGTTTTGGCGACTTCCCGTTCCATACAACTACTAACCAATTTGAGGGCTTCGCCCAAAGCCGTTACGCCCGAAGCCTTCAAATCAACCATTTGGAAAGAAGCCAAATCGGTTAAAGGAATAATTTGCTGTGCCGTAGTATCAAAAGTAATGATACTAATAAAAGCGGTTTCAATGGCTTGAGGATTTTGACGTAATGAACTAATCATTACTTGTACGCCATTTTTAACGGCTTCGATGGGCTCGCCACTCATCGAACCTGACGTATCCAACAATAAATATACTGGTAATCTTCTCATGTGTTTGAACCCTTGCGGGCGGTATTTTTTAGAATTTTACAAATACGATTGCATAATTCTTTGGATGGTTTGTCCTAAAAATGAATCTTC
>JACMRQ010000318.1 GCA_014376355.1 Arcicella sp.
ATAAATGACCTTAAAAAGCCTAAAATATCTATTCATAATACTCCTGACTACAGTAATCTATCAAAAGACAAATGCCCAAATCCCCAGTTGGACTCCGCCAAAGGGCAAGTTTTTAAATGATAGTGTAAAAGTGGGTTTACCCGTGAAATATGCCCTTAGTTATCGCCATAAAGCAACTGCGGATATCTTCTTTCCTGATTCTTCGTATAATTTTGCTCCTTTTGAATTGGTAAAGCGGGAATATTTCAACACTACCACCGATAAAAATGGCAGTTTGGATAGTGTGGTTTATACCCTCATCTCTTTTGAAGTTACGCCAGTTCAAGAGTTAAGTTTGCCTGTATATGTACGTACCAAACGGGACTGTACTCGTGTATTTTCCCCAATGGATTATGTGGTTTTAAACAGTGTCATCAATCCTAAGGCAAACATTGACACACTGTCTTTAAAAAAAGATACTCGTTTAGTTCTGATTAAACAACAGACTAATTTTTCCTTAATTTTCTTGATAATCATAGGTGTATTGGCATTATCGGGCGTAATATTCTGGTTCTTTGGAAAACCGATTAAAAGGCAGATCAGGTTATTCAATTTCAGAAGAAGATATGATGATTTTCAAAAACTTTTTCAACGCCTCAGTCGTGGAACGGATGATTCCAAAAAGCGTTTAGAAAATATTGAAAAAGCCGTTGTGCTTTGGAAAAAATATATAGAACGTCTCGAAAATAAGCCATTTACCACTTTCACGACCAAAGAAATCTTGGATAATCTCAAAGACATTCGTTTATCGGATGCACTTCGTGAAATTGACGCTACGGTATATGGGGGGGTATATTCCAATAAAACAATTGCGTCTTTGCAGGTACTACAAGAATTAGCAGATGGTCTTTACCGTGAACGTAGAACTGAAATGGGGATTGGGTGATTAGGTAATTGGAGATTGGACAATTGGGAAATAAACGTGGTAATTATTTTATTCCCGTTTATCCCCTACAATTTAATCCTCAATTATCCATTCTATAATTCCTTAATCCCTGATTCCTTAAACAATGATAGACTGGTTTTCAAAATATTGGTTTCTTCCCTCCACCTTTTCGAGTTTCGAATGGGTGCATCCTCTATTCTTGTATGGTTTACCTTTTATTCCAATTCTTTTTTTAATCAGAGATTGGCTTCGGAGTAATTCCACCCAAAAACTTAATGTGGCATTTCCTGCCAACGATATTCAATCAAATTGGGTGAGTTTTTTACGGTTTATTCCTGGTATTTTCCTAATGATTTCCACTGCTTTAATTGTCATTTCGTTGGCTCGACCGCAACGTTCAAACTCAGAATCTGACCAATATTCTGAAGGAATTGACATCATGTTGGCAATGGATATTTCTAAATCTATGGATAACAAAGACATTCCACCGAGTCGTTTATCAGTTGCCAAAAACGTAGCCAATCAGTTCATTGAAGGACGTTCACAAGATAGAATCGGGCTTGTAATTTTCTCGGGTGAACCGTATTCCCTTTGCCCTTTAACCACTGACTATGAAGCACTCAAAGAATATGTCGATAATATTTCTTCCAAACTCATTACCAGTTCTGGAACAGCGGTGGGTAATGCTCTGGGTATGTGCATTAACCGGTTACGAGAGATTGAATCGAAAAGTAAAGTGGCAATTTTAATTTCAGATGGTGATAATACCGCTGGAAATCTCGACCCAGTAACCTCCGCTCAATTAGCAAAAGCCTTTGGCGTTCGGGTATATACGATTGTGGTAGGAAGTGATAAAACAACAACCGATAAAGTGGATGAGGGAACCCTAAGAGAAATTGCTAAAATCAGCGAAGGAAAATTCTTTCGGGCAACTGATGCTCGTTCTTTGGGAAATATTTTTAAGGAAATTAACCGATTAGAAAAAGTGGAAATTAGGCAAAATCAGTATCGTAATGTACAAGATTTTTATCATCCATATCTACGTTGGGCTATAGTATTTTTCTTAATTTCATTCGCTTTGAAAAGTACATTTTTGAGTAATATTTTAGAGGATTAAGGTTGGGTATTAATAATTGATTAATAGAAAAAATAAAATTTTATTTTTAAAAATTCTAAAATAAATCAAAAAAAATCAAGGAATAATTTTAATTTTATGAATCCATTAAAATAAACAGATAACAAGTCAAGCCCCAATTATGGAAATCCAAAATCCAATTAAATCATCCGCTAATAAGCAAAAAGTATTAATCGAAATTGCTTGGGAAACCTGTAATCAAGTGGGTGGAATATACACCGTTATCCGAACAAAAGTGCCTTCTATGGTGGAAAAATGGGGTGATAATTACTTTTTAGTAGGTCCTTTTTTTCCTCAGACTGCCTCCGCAGAATTCGAACCAATTCAAGATTTAGACGATTCTTTTCTCGGAAAAACAATTCAAAAAATGCGTGCAGCGGGTCTGGGCGTACATTATGGCTATTGGCTTATCACGGGTAAACCCAAAATTATTCTCTTTGATTTATCTTCAATTACAGATAAACTCAATGAACTTAAAGGAAAGTTATGGGAAAGACATAAAGTTTCAACTATTAACGTTGAGGACATCGTAAATCAGACCATTTTGTTTGGCGAAATGATTCGAGTTTTTTTGACCGAAATTGCTCAAGAACAAGCAAATAAAACTGAAATTGTGGCTCATATTCACGAGTGGATGGCAGCTACCTGCGTACCTGATTTAAAAGCTGATGGAGTAAAAATTGCTACTGTTTTCACGACTCATGCCACTATGTTGGGACGATATTTGGCTGGAAATGTACCTAATTTTTACGATAAACTCCACACCTTTAACTGGTTACAGGAGGCTCGTAATTACGGGATTGAAACCCAAGCAACCATCGAACGCTTAGCGGCCAATCTGTGTAACGTAATGACGACGGTGAGTGATGTAACAGCTCGTGAATGTGAGTTTTTATTGGGGAAAGTTCCAGATTTAATCCTACCAAATGGATTGAATATTACCCGTTTCTCGGCAATGCACGAACATCAAAATTTGCATACCAAATTTAAAGACAGAATCAATGAGTTCGTAATGGGACATTTCTTTCAAAGTCAGCCTTTCGACCTTGAAAAAACGTTATATTTCTTTACTTCTGGACGGTATGAATTCTCGAACAAAGGTTATGACATAACGCTAGAAGCCCTTGCAAGACTGAATTACAAAATGAAGCAAGCCAAAATTGATAAAACGGTTGTGATGTTTTTTATTACCAAACAACCTTTCCATTCCATCGATCCAGAAGTATTGCAATCAAGAGCGGTGATGGACGAAATCCATGAAACTTGTAATTCCATTGAAAAGCAAATTGGTGAAAAACTTTTCAAAGCATCTGCCTCTGCAACGGACTTAAAAACCCCCGATTTAAACGAATTTATTGATGAATATTGGCGTTTGCGACTCCGAAGAACGATTCAAACTTGGAAAACCAATAAACGTCCAAAAGTGGTTACGCATTTACTGAAACAAGAAGATGGCATTACAGATTATACTCGCAAAGCCAACTTGATGAATAATCCAGAGGATAAAGTGAAAATTGTCTATCATCCCGATTTCATTGTTTCAACTAATCCGCTTTTTGGTTTAGATTATGGTCAATTTGTAAGAGGTTGTAATTTAGGCGTTTTCCCAAGTTATTACGAACCTTGGGGATATACTCCTCTGGAATGTATTGCTCGTGGCGTGCCAACTATCACCTCAGATCTTTCAGGTTTTGGGGATTATATGATGCAAATCATGCGTGATTACGAGCAATGGGGTGTTATGGTGGTTAATCGTAGTTCACAAGACTTCCATAAGGCCGCTGAACAATTATCAGAAATGCTTTTAAAATTCGTAAAACAGTCGCTTCGTGAACGTATTACCCAGCGAAATAGAGTGGAAAGTATTTCAGAAACCTTTGATTGGAGTAATTTGAGAAGTTATTATGATACTGCACACGATTTGGCTTTAAAACGAAAGAAATAAATGTTTAGGAGTACTTTGAATCAGAAAACTAAATTCAAATTTGAAGAATTCCTGAGCAATATTTTAAACTAAAAAAACCATAATGGGAAACTTCTCAAAAAAATTAATAGATTTCATTTCCCTCAAAAAACAAAGCCCCCTCTCTGCGATGTGGGTTTTATTTTTTGTGGCTGCTTTCATAACCGCAATTATTAAATGGTTAAATCCTGCTATTCCAGTAGAACAAAAAAATGAAATCTTCAAGGTAATTGTGGACGGAATGTTTGATTCTGCTGAAATTGCTGTGATGAAAATTGCCTTGCCTTTGGCAGGGGTTATGACTTTTTTTATGGGTTTACTCGCCATTGGTGAGAAAGCAGGAGCAATTGGTTTTTTAGCCAGATTAGTAGGTCCATTTTTTAATAGATTATTTCCTGAAGTACCTGCCAATCATCCGGCAAGCGGACACATGATTATGAATTTTTCGGCAAATATGTTGGGATTAGACAATGCTGCTACCCCTTTTGGACTCAAAGCTATGCAAAGTTTGCAAGAGTTGAATCCTCAAAAAGAAGTGGCTTCCAATGCCCAGATTATGTTTTTGGTTTTACATTCAGCAGGTCCAGTTTTGATTCCTTTGAGCATCATGGCACAACGTTCAATTTATAAAGCCGCCGATCCTTCTGATATTTTCATTCCTTGTTTGATAGCCACCTATTTTGCTACGCTGACGGGACTTATTTTCGTGGCAATCAAGCAAAAAATTAACCTTTTTGATAAAATTATACTCTTGTGGCTCGGTGGAATTACCGCTTTTATTGGCTTTGTACTTTGGTATTTTTCCAATTTACCTCAACAAGAAGTTACGGCTCAATCTAAGATTATTAGTAATGTAATTTTATACGGATTTGTTTTGGCCTTTATCTTGGGAGCTGTTTGGAAGAAAGTAGACATTTTTGATGCGTTCATCGAAGGAGCAAAAGGAGGATTTGAGACTTCGATAAAAATTATTCCTTATTTAGTAGCTATGCTGGTCGCAATCAGTTGTTTACGTAATGCAGGAACATTGGATATGATTGTAGGAGTCATCAGAATGGGCGTTGAATTTGTTGGTTTGGATACCGCTTTTGTGGATGCACTTCCAACGGCACTTATGCACCCATTAAGTGGCGGAGGTTCACGGGCAATGATGATTAGCACCATGCAAGCCTCTGGACCCGACTCTTTTGCAGGACGACTTTCTTGTGTTTTTCAAGGTTCATCGGATACCATTTTTTATGTATTGGCTCTATATTTCGGTTCTGTTGGTATAAAGCAAACTCGTTACACCCTTTGGGCGGGTCTAACGGCTGATTTGGTGAGTATTATTACGGCAATTTGGGTTAGTTATATTTTCTTTCCGCATTGAGAAAGTTGACAACAATTTGCTATAACTATCACAAAAATTACAGTTATAGCAACTTTGAGCGTCCAAAGTTGCTGTAACTTATTTGACCAATAGACTTGTTGTGATTTGATTATCAATAAGTTATGGTTCAATTGTAAAATTCCATAGAGCGGCACAAACACCAATTACCTGATTAATGGTTTTCTTGTTTTTCAACCTATTTCTAT
>JACMRQ010000319.1 GCA_014376355.1 Arcicella sp.
CAGTATTATTTGCATGAATTCCTTGGGTGCTTATAAAATAGAGTAGGAGAGGACAAAACGATACTACTAATGCTGACATTAAAAATAAATCCTTTGTCAAATCCCTTAGAAACAAGTTTTTAATATCTTTTATAAAATAAAAAAATACAAAAGGAAACAAGCCAACTGCCGTTAAAGGACTCCAAAACATCGTTGAAAGTAACATTAAAAGTAAATATTTTAAGTCTATTTTATACCTAAAATTTTCAATTAAAATACATACACCCAAACAAGCGGGAATGGTATGTTGAGTTGCCCAAGCATAGTTTTTAATTAATGGTAAAGTAATAAGTTTAAATTGATTTAATTGGATGTAATACGGTTGTAGGTATTCTTGGAAATATTTAAAATCTATTAACAATTTAATTACCAACCAAGTATTGGAAAAAAGCAGAACAATGACGAGTAAACCAACAGCATTTTTACGGGTAAAAGTCGAAATCCACAGAAAAACTAATCCCATTCCAAAAGCACTCCAAACGAAAGAAAAATAACGACAAGTTTCAATGCCAAAAACTTTTGCCAATAAAGCAGAGGGTAAATAATAACCCGTATAATAACACAAGTAGGTCTTTTGTTCAGCATAATAGACGGGAAGATTATTAGTAATTAAGTCATAATATTTGAAGTTGTTTGCTTGAAAATCATACGTTTGTGGACGAAACTCACCGATTCCTAAGATATAATTAAGAGATATTGAAATTAATAAACAAAGCAGAATATCTTGAAGAGGAATAGGGAATTCATTAGTGGAAAATTCGCTTCCTTGAAATGTTTTCCAAGTATAAAAAGTGATAAAAAGTACAAAGGGAATGCCAATCCAAAGATGAATCCATGTAAGTAAAAACAAAATGGAAGGAATCAATAAGTATAAAATAGTAAATATTTTGAGCGTTTGGATTGATTTCATGCATGAAATTTAGGTAAATTTGAATCTATAAGCAAAAAGAGGTTTAGACTTTATTTTTGTACCTTTGCAAAGAATTCAAAATAAATACAGTCATGAATCAAATGGTAATTACTCCAAGAAATAAATCTGAAATGAAATTAGTATCAGATTTATTGAAAAAAATGCAGATTTAAACGCAATTAATCTCAGAAGATATTCAAGAAGATTTGGATTTAGTATTGATGATAAAGGAAGTTGACCGTAATGAAAAAAATTCGAAAGAAAGTATTATAAGTAAACTCCGTAGAAAATGAAATATGAATTTTTATCCAGATTTGATAAAAATATTTATAGTATTCTTGATTAATCAATTTTAGATAATATTGCAGAAATCGTTGAAAATGTGGGACTTGCAAACGATATTACGGAGTTAAAAGGAATCAAGAAATTAGTAGGGTTCAAATATGCTTATTGAATCAAAATGGGTAAATATCGCATAGGATTCTTTTATCAAAATGAGATCATTGAATTTGCCAGAATTGTTCACCGTAAGGATATATATAAAGTTTTTCCATAAATATAAGTATCAATGTTTGAAAATTTAAGCAGTAAAATTACCACCGCAATGCGTACCCTTAAAGGAAAGGGACGCATCACAGATGTAAATGTAGCCAGCACTATCAAGGAAATCCGAAAGGCTTTGATGGATGCGGATGTTAACTATAAGGTTGCCAAAGAAATCACTGATAACATCAAGGATGAGGCAATGGGACAAAAAATCCTCATTGCCGTTGATCCTGGGCAGATGTTGGTGAAAATCGTTCACGAAGAACTCGTTAAATTGATGGGTTCGTCGGTGCAAGCGATTAATTTGAAGCCAGACCCCGCCGTTATTTTAATTGCAGGTTTGCAAGGTTCTGGGAAAACAACGTTCTCTGGGAAATTAGCTCAATATCTCAAAAAAGGTGGTCGTAATGTCCTTTTGGTAGCCTGTGATATTTACCGTCCAGCGGCAATTGACCAGTTGAAAGTGCTTGGTGAACAAGTCGGGGTTGATGTTTATGCTGAACCAGAAAACAAAAATGCCGTTGAAATTGCTCAAAATGCCATAGCGTATGGGCGTAAAATGGGCAAGCGTGTAATCATCGTGGATACTGCGGGTCGTTTGGCGGTTGATGAAGTGATGATGAATGAAATTGCGGCAGTAAAAGAAGCAATCAAGCCATCTGAGATACTTTTTGTTGTGGATTCAATGACGGGACAAGATGCAGTGAATACCGCAAAAACCTTTAATGAACGCCTAAATTTTGATGGGGTTGTCCTCACAAAATTAGATGGTGATGCTCGTGGTGGTGCGGCTTTGTCGATTCGTCATATCGTGGATAAACCGATAAAGTTTATCTCAACGGGTGAGAAAATGGATGCTCTCGACCAGTTCTATCCTGACCGTATGGCAAGCCGTATTTTGGGTATGGGTGATGTTTTGAGTTTAGTAGAAAGGGCTCAAATGGCTTTTGATGATGAAGAATCAGAGCGTATCAATAAGAAAATTCGTCAAAATCAGTTTACTTTTGAAGAATTCTATTCTCAATTACAGCAAATCAAGAAAATGGGTCCTTTGAAAGATTTGATGGGAATGGTGCCAGGAATGTCGCAAGCGGTGAAAGATGTTGACGTGCCAGATGATGCTTTTAAAAATATTGAAGCCATTATTCAATCTATGACTGTTAAAGAACGCCAGAAACCAGAAATTTTGGATATGTCTCGTAAGAAACGTATTGCAGATGGTTCAGGGACAACTGTAACAGATTTGAATAATCTTTTGAAACAGTTTGAAGGCATGAAAAAAATGATGAAGATGATGAATAATGTGCAAGATGGAAAAATGAAAATGCCGAACATGAAGACTATGATGAAGCGGTAATTTATTAGATAATTTATTGGAAAAGCCTTTGCTGATTAACAGTAAAGGCTTTTTATTTTTAAGACCAATCCCAATAAACATATACACCTACACCAATACAACAAAATCCAAAATTTTCCGTATTTTTGAAAAACGCTTTTACTCAAAAATATGAACAGAACTGAATTCCTCAGTAGCTTCATGCCTGCCGATACGCAGCAAACGGATTCTCTTATTCCGTTTGATAAAAAACTTACTCAACAACAAGCCCTCCATTTATTACGACGGACTACTTTTGCGACTAACTGGCAAACCGTAAAACAATTTACGGGCAAATCCGCCAGTGAAGCCGTTGAATTATTGCTTACAAATGGCATATCAAACCCCAAACCTTTTGCTCCCTTTTGGATTGATAAAGCCTATAAAGCATGGTGGAAATTACCAAAAGCCGAACAACAAGCAGCTACGGACGTTGTTTATAAAGATGTCTACGAGTTAAATTATGAACTAAAACGTTGGTGGATGAAAGAAATGACCGATGATAATGTCAGTGTCAGAGAGAAAATGACGCTTTTTTGGCATGGACATTTTACTACAAAATTTGCCATTGACCAAGTAATGCCTGCTCAATTAATGTACCGACAAAATAATCTTTTCAGAACCCTTCATCAAGGCAATTTTAGAGCATTATTAGAGGGAATAATAATGGATGGAGCTATGTTGATTTTTTTGAACGGACAAGACAGTACTAAAAAATCGCCCAACGAAAATTTCTCCCGTGAACTTTTGGAACTATTCGCCCTTGGAATTGGAAATTATACTGAAAAAGATGTCCAAGAAGGAGCAAGGATTTTGACGGGTTGGCGAACCAATTTTTTCTCGGATGAATATACTTTCAATGGTACCTACAAAACCTTTTTCTTACCTTATGAGCATGATACAAATACTAAAACTTATTTAGACGGTACTATTGAAGCATCCTCCAATAATACGGAAGAGGAAACTTTGAAAAATGAAGTAAAAGGAATGGTTGATATAATTTTAAAGAATCGAGCGGAGGTTTTATCAATGTTCATTTGTGAGAAATTATATCGTTATTTTGTGTACAGTAATCCTCAAAAAATGAATGTAGATGTTGTGAAAGAAATGGCTCAAACGTTTCGAGATAGCAGTTTTGAGATTCGTCCTGTTTTGGCAAAATTGTTGAAATCTTCCTTCTTTTTTGATGAGGCAAATGTCGGAGTACAATTAAAAACGCCCGCAGAATTGGTGGTTGGAATTACAAAACATTTCGATGTAAAAGGCGATTGGAAGGAATGGGTAATGGTTACGCTCGGTCAGGAACTCCTCAATCCACCCAATGTTGCGGGTTGGGTTGGGTACAGAAAATGGTCGGATACTCGCACGTATCCCTTTGCAGTTCAGCAAGTTGGCGGGTTTATTTGGGGTCAGAAAGATGAAGATTTGCAGTCATGGATTAAGCAATTTGATGATTATGAAGATGTTAGAAAACTGACTTTGCAGATGTGTACGCTCTTTCTGGTAAAACCTCCAACGGATGTTCAATTGGATAAACACGTCAAAAATCTATTGGGCGGAAGTCCTGATTATGAATGGTATAACATGGTAAAAATTGCAGGAACGATGGGCGGAAGAGTGAAATATTTCTTGGCTCAATTAATTAAATCACCCGATTTTCATCTCACTTAAAAATTTGTGATTTGTAATTTTTGAGTGTAAGAGTATTATAATAATTCACAATCCATAATTGGAAAGCTATGCAACGCAGAAAATTACTTCAATATGCTGGACTTGCCGCAGGGTTTACGCTTGGGAAAATACCTGTGTGGGCATCTGCCAAAAACCAATTCTCAGCTTTGGCGGAGGAAAATGATAATATTTTAGTAATAGTTCAAATGTTTGGGGGAAATGATGGATTGAACACCATAATCCCAGCTGATGATGATCGTTATTATTCCAAATATCGTCCAAAATTGAATATTCCTAAAAGTTCATTATTGAAATTAAAGGATACAACCTATATGAATCCTGCTTTGAAAACGGGAATAAATAATGGACTTTATGGGCTTTTTAGTGAAGGGAAATTGGCAGTTATTCAAGGCATAGGTTATCCAAATAATAGCCTTTCTCATTTTCGTTCTACTGATATTTGGTTAAGTGCCACCATGCCCATAAATGATGCTCAACGCCTTAATACAGGTTGGTTAGGGCGTTTTACAGAAAAATTAAATGGTGATGTGCTTCCCGAACATCCCACTTGTATGAATATTGGCAATTCTTCTTCGTTGTTATTTCAAGGTACAAAAGGAGATTTATCGATTGCGGTTGAGAACCCAAATGATTTTTATGAAAGAGGGAAGGATATTCTTTCGGGCGATGCTGTAATAGCAAATAATTCAAACTTCGCCTCTGAACGAAATTTTTTATTAGATGTCAGTGTTCAGTCAAACAAATATTCTATTATAGTCAAAAAAGCCTTTGATGCGGGTAAAAATGCCGTGACTTTTGAGAGTGATAACCTTTCTAAAGAACTCCAATTAGTGTCTCGCTTAATTTCTGGAGGCTTGAAAACGAAAGTTTATTTAGTTAGTATTGATGGCTTTGATACTCACGCAAATCAGGGTTCAGACGGTGGAAAACACGCTGATTTATTGAAAAAAGTAAGTACTTCCATTGCAGCATTCATGGCTGATTTGAAGGCTCAAAAAATATCCGATAAAGTGGTAGGTATGACCGTTTCAGAGTTTGGAAGAAGACCTGAAGAAAATGCCAGTTTAGGTTCAGATCATGGTGCTGCCAGCGTAATGTTTATGTTTGGGGATGCCGTAAATGGAAAGAATTATGGAGAAAATTTGAACTTCGATAAATTAGATAAAAATAAAGATTTTATCTATCAGTTTGACTACAGAAGGGTTTATGACGAAATAATGACAAAATGGTTTAAGGCAGATTCAGCGGTAACGAAGGAAATTTTATCGGGTAGATTTGATATGATTGATACTGGAATTTTCTCGGCAAAACAAGTATTGGCAAATCAATCTGAACCAATTGTTTCTTCAATAATTGCTTACCCGAATCCAACAACGGATGGCTTTGTAAATCTTAAAATTTCGATAAATAAACCGTCGGAAATTTCGATTCAAGTTTCTGATATTCAAGGAGTAAATTTACGACAGGATTATCCTCCTCGCTTACCTGCTGGAGTTCACACACTTCTATTACAGGTGGGAAATACTTCGGGAATTTACTTTATAAATGTAATAACAAACCAATCAAGAGAAATTTTGAAGATCATGAGACTATAAAATAGTTATGACATCAGATTAGTTTAATGGCAAAAACAGCTGATTTATTAAGATGAACTATTACCGCAAATAAAATTGAATGACTGTGAGATATGTCTCTAATTCTGTGGTTTTTAGGTAGGTAATGGTCAAATTGAAGATTTGTTGACTTGAAGTGTACCGATAGTGAGGTTTTTATGAAGATTTTCCATTTGTTATTGAGTTTCTTAAAATGATTAATTTTTGAAATAACAAGTTACGAAATGAACTTCAAGATTTTTATCGTACTACTAAAATTGTTCCTCTCAGCACAGTTTCACTATCCACTCTCACTATATAAGGATAGGTGTCTTCAAGAACGGGTTTATCTCTATACGTGCCATTCCAAGGCTCAAGATAGCCTTTTGAGTAATAAATAAGTTCTCCCCAACGATTATAAATTTCTACAATAACGTCTGGATTGCCCGCTATCGAAAATATTTCCCAAGCATCATTCATGCCATCGCCGTTGGGTGAAAAGGCGCTAGGAATCAAGATTTTGTTGCCTACATTTGGAGCTATTATACTACAAAATTTTATGTTAATTGTTTTATCGGCTATCACAGGTTTTTGTGGAAAACAAAGGTCTTCGTCTGTCACTTCAACGGTTAATTTTACAGAATAATCTGCTATCTTTTTTACAGAATTATAATTAAAAGTCTTACTATTCGTTCCCTGATTTATTTCCTCAACTTTCCATTGATATTTTGATATATTTGTTGCTCCATTGGCTGTAAGTGCAATTTTTTCACCTCCACATGGATTAGGATTATTGGTGGATATGGTAATAGTTTGAGCAGTATTTCCATCATAGAGTGCTTTAACTTCATTGGCATTTAAGGGGCGGTTATAGAGATGAATGTCGTC
>JACMRQ010000320.1 GCA_014376355.1 Arcicella sp.
AGCACCGCGGAACTTGGTATTTATGAAATGACCGGCGAAGGAATGCGTGCTGTTACGAACCCGTCTGAAATTTTAATTACACAAAAAGAAGATGAATTGAGCGGCATTGCCATCGCTGCTACGATTGAAGGCATGAGGCCATTATTGATAGAAACCCAAGCTTTGGTTACCCAAAGTGTTTATGGAACCCCGCAAAGGACCGTCAGCGGGTTCGATCTGCGACGACTCCAGCTTCTTTTGGCGGTTTTGGAAAAACGGGGTGGCTTCCATTTTGGGGTAAAAGATGTCTTTATTAATATAGCCGGCGGTATAAAAGTAGAGGACCCGAGTATAGATCTTGCTATAGTATGCGCATTATTAAGCAGTTATGAAGATGTTCCTATTACACAAAAAATTTGTTTCGCTGGAGAAGTAGGACTTTCCGGGGAAATAAGGGCAGTAAACAGGATAGAACAACGAATTGCAGAAGCGGAGAAACTGGGCTTTGAGAAAATCGTCGTTTCTAAATACAATGCAAAAAGTTTGGGCAAATTAAAATTCGGGATTGAAATAGTCGCACTGGGGAAAGTGGAGGAAGTGTATCAGTATTTGTTTTAAAAAGGTTGAGTTATTATGGCCTTAGCATCCACGCAAGTATAACTTTCAGATGAACCGTTCAGAAAATTTTTTCTTCTGTTTTCAAATTCTTGCAATTCGTTGATTGTAAAATCTCTGTTTTCAGAATTGTATTCTTTGGCTAATGTATACAAGAGACGTAAAAACCTTTCATCGTTTGTATTTACAAATTTGTGCACCTGTTCTTGTAAAAGGGTTTCTTCCATTTTTTTGATTTAAATGATATGGGTTTCAAATACCACTTTTAGAAGTAGTAAAAGCCTGGTTTTTTAGGCTATCGAATATTTTGTCTATTGTCCCGTTTTCAAAATTTTCTTTAATAGTACCATCAGCAAATCGGTTTTCTCTGAATATTGCGGTCAAGTACATTGAAAGGTCAATCAGCGAACTATTGGCATAATCAAAGTTTGTATCATTGATGTTTTTCCATCCCGTATCCCAAGCTTGCCATCTAAAACTAAAAATTAACTTCAAGTCATAGATTAATTTATGCAGTTCATTAAATGTCTCACTACTTATAAAATCTGTTTCGGATTCTGTTGATTTTAATTTATCAGTTAGTTGAAATAGTTTAATAAGGTCTTGCTTAGGAAGAGTATTTAAATATTGTTGTTGCTTTTCGAAGATGGGATCATCAGGATTAAATTTTTTTGAATCAAATTCTTCCTTGCTTTTAGAAATCCCATCTAATAAAAACCATTGAAGACTGTACATATCGTCAAGAATATTCTTTTCATCAGGAAAAATTTCTTCTCCCTCTTCTGTTTGAGATTCTGTCAACATGAGCCCGCATATTGTATCTGAAGCAAAACCAGATGTGGGTCGAAATTTACCGTTGCCCCGCCATCTTAAAATAGTAGCGTACGGTGGGAAAACGGTCATTTGCAAACCTGTTGCTTCACTTTCCCAGAAATCATCTTCATTGAGTCTCATCTCTACTTGATTCCCTTTAAGCAGGCTCTCCGGGCAATACCCGTCAAAGAGAATTTTGTTATTATCACCTCGGTATACTTCCATATATTATGATGTTTTTAAGCGAATGTCTTTATTATGGATTTTGTCTAACTGATATAAGCCCCTGTCTGCTTTAAAAAATGGAATGTTGTGTTGGCCGCAGATATTTTTTAATTGCTCAATATATTCGAAGTAAAGATCAATTTTCCGCTCAATGTTATAAGGGATTTTCAAACAATCGTTCTCTGTTATGAAACGATAAACTCTTTGGTCAATGATTTGGAGTTCATTTGGAACAGCAAACCTTAAAACCGTTGAGGCCATTGGTAAATCAAACCCTTTCAGGTTAAGTAAGACACGCAGCAGATTTCTTGCCTTTTCCTCAGTGTAGCATTTTCTTAAATCGTTAATATCGTCAAGAAGACCTTGTGTAATTGTGGGATAGCGGTTAGTCTTCCAAAGAGCAATTTCTAATAAGGTCATTTCAGAAAAATCACCTTTATGGTTATCTAATTTCTTTGTCAATTGCCGTTGATATTTGTATTCGGCATCCGCTGTAATAAAGGCTTTCTGAAGGTCAGAAAGGTCTTCTAATTTTTTCATTTAAAGCAGTTAGTTTGGTATAATGGTAATACTAACAAGTTAATGCATTTTGGTCACATTTGCGGTAATTATTTTACCTTTATTTCTATGCTTGATAATGGTAAAAGATCGAAAACATATGGTCAAAAAAAACTTAAATCAACTACGGATGATGCTCTTTTCAAACAAATAAAAAGAGGGCTTTTGGATGTAAAGAACATTAATGCAGGAGTGATTAGAGGATTGAGTATAAAACAAATGCTTAAAGAAATAAAGGAACCTTCCTCTTCTGATTTTCCTATTAAAATATTTTCCAAATAAATGATCATTTTAAAAAATCTCTTCTCCTCCGCTCTCCACCTTTTCTACCCCCACATCTGTACCGGCTGCGGCAGTGACCTCCTCCGCAAAGACGATTTTCTTTGCATCCAATGTATTGATGAACTCCCGCATACAGAATATGAAAAATACCCCAACAACCCTACGGAAAGAATATTTCATGGCAGGTTGCCGGTAGTTGCTGCGCACAGTGGCTTTTATTTTTCCAAAGGAGAATTGATGCAACAACTCATTCATGAATTTAAATACAGAGGCAATAAAGAAATCGGTATATACCTAAGCAAAATGATGGGGGCTAAAATGTTTGAAAGTGGTCGGTTTACAAATATTGATTACCTGATTCCGTTGCCTTTGTTTGCAGAAAAAGAATTCAAGCGGGGCTTCAATCAGGCAGAGATAATTTGTAACGGCATGGGTGAGGCAATGAATATTCCTGTACTTACCAAAAATGTTATAAGAAAACATGCCACGGAAACACAAACAAAAAAACACCGGGCTGAACGGTGGGAAAATGTTTCCGATAGTTTTATGGTAACCGACGCAAATGTTCTTAAGAACAAACACATATTATTGGTCGAT
>JACMRQ010000321.1 GCA_014376355.1 Arcicella sp.
CAAAGCACGAAGTAGTAATAAAAGCAAAGGTGAGGTAGCCTCCAAAGGAAAAGGCGGTAAAAGTAGCCGAAGTTCTAAGAAAGAAGACGTTGGTATGGTCAATGGTGAGGTTGCGGCAACTGCCCGTAAAGGTTGGAAACAAACCACTCCACTTGGAATGGTGCTGATTCCTTCTGGCTCCTACATGATGGGACAGGCGGATGAAGACGTTACTGCTTCGTCAGTGAGTTTCAACAAACGTGTCACAGTTGCTCAATTCTACATGGATGATACTGAAATTACCAACAATGAATACCGTCAATTTACGGATGTGATGTTGAAGGATTCAATCTCTGTTATTGGAGAAGAAAAAATATTAGCTGAATATTATCCTGATACTGCTGTTTGGAGTAAAGACTTTTCTTATCACAATGGTGACCCAATGACTGAGTATTATTTCTCAAGTCCTGCGTTTGACATGTATCCAGTAGTTGGTGTTAGCTGGACTGCTGCTCAGTATTTCAGTGAATGGAGAACTAAGGCTTACAATGATTTTCGTACATCAGAAGGTCAATTTATTTCACCAAGATTTCGTTTACCGTCGGAAGCAGAATGGGAATGGGCAGCCAGAGGTGGCAAAGCATCGGCTAAATATCCTTGGGGAAATCCTTACGTTGCGAACGGTAAAGGTTGTTTATTAGCTAATTTCAAACCACACAGAGGAAATTATGATGCTGACGGATATGCCTACACTGCACCAGCAAATATGTTTAATCCCAATGATTATGGTCTGTATAATATGGCAGGGAATGTTGCTGAGTGGACAAAAGATGCTTATGCAGATAATTCAGTAGCTATTACTTGGGATTTGAATACCTTGAATGATGACAAAGACGAGCCACGTAAAGTTATTCGTGGAGGTTCTTGGAAAGATGTTGCGTATTATTTGGAGACAGGTACACGCTCGTACGAATACGAAAACAAAAGGCGTTCATATATTGGTTTCCGTTGTGCTATGAACCATTTAGGTCGTTCGTCAGGAAAAGAATTTAAATAACCAATTTGAAAATTGAATTGGTATAATCTAAAAAATTGAATAAACATTTTAATGATTAAATTGTAATAGTTTTAAAATAACAAGCGAGGGAATTCAATCGTGATATACGAAAAGTTCCCTCGCTTAATTTTGAGATAATGATACAATAATTGTTGCATTAAATTATAATTCATAACTCAGTAAACAGGTATAAGTCTTAAAACAAAATTATCCTTTTAATCACAATGGAAAAAATCGTAAACGTCATTGCAAGTTTTGCAGCCGCAGTAGTAATTTTTGGAGCATTAGCGAAAATCCTGCATTGGAACAATGCAAATGAATGGTTAATGCTTGGTATGCTTACCGAAGTAGGTATTTTTATTATGTACGGAGTTCTATATTTAACAATGAAATCAAGTGCAGATTATAACTGGGAAAGAGTTTATCCTGAATTATCAAAAGATTTTGCGGGAGAATTACCAAAAAGAAGTAATACTTCAACATCAGGAACTGGATTAACTGCTAAAATGGATGAGATGTTAGCAAATGCTAAAGTTACGCCAGACATTTTTGACAATTTAGGAAAGGGCATGAAGTCTTTAACTGACACGGTTTCTAAAATTGGTAATATTACTGATGCAACCATTGCAACTAATGATTATGCAAAGAATGTTAGAATTGCCGCAGGCACGATGACTGAAATGAATAAGTCTTACGGAGTAACGATGAACGCAATGGGCGAGATGGCAAATGCGTCTCAAGACGCAAAAGAATATCGTGTTCAGTTTCAGAAAGTTACCCAAAATATGGGAGCTTTAAATGCCGTTTACGAATTAGAATTACAAGATACCAATAAGCATTTGAAAGCCATGAATTCTTTCTATGGCAACTTAACCACTGCAATGGAAAATATGTCTGATGCAAGTAAGGATACTCAACAGTTTAAGCAAGAATTATCTAAATTGACAACCAACCTAACATCATTAAACAATGTTTATGGAAGTATGTTGTCGGCAATGAAAGGGTAATTAAGAGTTCGGGGGTTAGAAATTTGTGTTTTAGAACCTAACTACTCACCCCAAATTCCTAAAATAAAACTTAAACTAAAACAAAAATCCTATAAGCACATAATAATATGGCAGGAATGAAAGAAACGCCCCGTCAGAAGATGATTGGGATGATGTATTTGGTGCTAACAGCCCTACTTGCTTTGCAAGTGAGTGATGCCCTTTTACAAAAATTTGTATTATTAAATAACAGTTTAGAGACGGCAAATAATTCATCCGTTCAAAAAAATATCGCCACTATTGAAGGAATGAAAGAATTATTAAAACGTTCTTCAAATCAAGCGAATGATGCTCAGTACATCACACAGGCACAAGAAGTACATAAATTGGCCGATGAAATGGTGGGTGAGATGGACAACTTGAAAAGTCAAATTATTGATAAAACGGGTGGTTATGATAAAGAAACTGGTGCTTTGGTAGGTATGAAAGAAACCGAGCAAGTTTATGAAATCATGATTGGTGGTAAGAAGCAAGGTTTGGCTTACAAATTAAAAAATCAGTTAGACACTTACGTAACTAAAATTTCAAAATATGCTGATAAAGGCATGAAAATTGAACCTTTAGCGATGTCAGGAAGTGAAGATCCTGCGGTTTCAAAAGATGCTAACAATAAGAATAAAGATTTTGCAGAATTAAATTTTGCAGAAACACCAGTTCCAGCAGCTTTGGCAACTTTGAGTCAGAAACAATCAGAAGTTCGTCGCCATGAAAGTACAATTCTGGGAGAATTAGCTCGTAAGATTGGTCTTCAAGACATTAAATTTGATAAAATCTTGGCAATGGTATCAGCAAAATCTAATACAGTTGTTGCGGGTATGGATTACGAAGCTGAAATGTTCATTGCTGCTTATTCATCTGGAATTACACCAAGAATGAGTTTTAATGGTTCATCTGTTCCAGTAAAAGATGGTAAAGGGCAAATTAAGTTCAAGGCACAAGGCGGTCAATATGATGGTCGTGGTCTTTCAAGAAAAACTTACACGGCAACTATCTCTTTCAACGGACCCAGTGGTGCTGAAACAAGAAATGTAGATCAAGAATATTTTGTATTGAAACCAACTTATAATATTGAATCAGGAAGCTTACCTCCTTTGTATTTAGCTTGTGCGAATAAATTGAGTATTGTAAGTCCAGGATTAGGAGCTTTATGGCAACCAAATATTACAGCGACTGGTGGTGAAGTTATTGCAGGTGGTGGTGCTGGAAAAATCACGGTTGTACCAAGCGGAACTTCTGTTGAATTAAATATTAATAACGGAGGTATTTTATTAGGTGTTGAGAAATTTAGAGTTCGTAGAATACCAAAACCAGAAATTAAGATATTTGGCAATGGTGGTGAATTAGATGAAAAACGTGGAGCCAGTGCAGCAGGTTTGAGAAGTATTGAAGCTCGTGTTATTGCTGAAGAATCATTTAAGTCGACTAATCCAGAGGATGCAAGATATCGTTCGGGAGAAGTTTCGGTTTCATTAGTAAGAGGTAGTAAAAGAGTAGGAGAGGTTACACTTCAAGGTGGAGGAAACATTAGCTCATTATCTCAAAATGCACAAGCAGGTGACCGTTATTATATTGAAGTACGTTCTTTTCAGAGACAAAATTTCCGTGGAACGGTTGAAACTACTCCAATAACGATTGTTAAAAACATTCCATTAAACTAAAATATTTTTTCACGCTTTTCGTTATTCAAAATATGTAAAAATAAGTTTACAAATCTTTGAAAATCAATTAATTGTAAAACTTGTCATTCCATAATTGTATGAAAAATCTTA
>JACMRQ010000322.1 GCA_014376355.1 Arcicella sp.
ATCAAAGCTGATAGTTTGGTTGGGCAAAATACGCCCTTCATGTCGGTTAGGAGATTAATGGGAAATGTTGCACTTCGTCAAGCTACTACGCTGTTATACTGTAATTTAGCTATCTTAAATGAGACAACAAATATCTTGGAAGCCTACGGGAAAGTGAAAATTATTCAAGCCGATACCGTTACCATCACAGGCGATACTGCCTATTATTTCGGGAACGAACGAAAAGCAAAAATTAATGGACGAGTAAAGTTGGATGATAAAACTATCTTATTGACCACCAATAAGTTAGATTATGATCTGAATAATAGTGTTGCCTATTATAACACAGGTGGAAAAGTCGTTGACAAGAAAAGTGTTTTAACCAGTAAGGAAGCATATTACAACACCGTTACGAAGTTAGTAAATTTCAAAACCAACGTAAAAGTATTGGATAAAGAAGGGAATTTAACCGCTGATTCCTTGCGTTACAGTACGCTTTCGAAAGAAGCCTACTTTGTTGCTCCGACCTTAATTGTCAATGGGAAAGATACTACTTACGCCAATCCTGGGAGTCAATATAATACCGTTACGAAAATTGCTAACCTTAAAGGGCGTTCGACCGTGAAAACCGACGATTATATTATGGTTGCCGACACGATGATTTATGATCCACCAACCGAAATTGGAATTGCCAATGGAAATATTGTTTTTTTATCTCGAAAAGATAAAGCCATTTTGACAGGCGATAAGGGACGTTATTCAAAGAGAACGGGCGTTACCAGAGTATTTGGACACGCACTTTTGAAGAATATTATGGAAAATGATACACTCTTTTTAAATGCCGATACCTTAGTTTCGTTAGATAATAAGGAAACAAAAGTAAAGAAAATGTATGCCTATAAACACGTTTTGATATATAAATCGGATATGGCGGGTAAGTGCGATTCTTTGAGTTATAATATGTCCGATTCTACTATTTATTTTTATCAAAAACCTATTCTTTGGAATAATAAAAATCAGTCTGAGGCGGATTCTATTAATGTTTTATTAAAAAGAAATAAAATAAAAACGATGAATATGAAGGGTAAATCATTTGTAATTTCGATTGATACCTTGATTAATTATAACCAAATAAAAGGGCGAAAAATGGTTGTAAATTTTACGGATAGTTCAAGAATAGAAAAAGTAACAGTGGAAGGAAATGGGGAAAGTATTTATTATGCCATTGACGAAAAAAATACTGTTACAGGCATGAACCGTGTTCAATGTGGAAAGATGAATATCAATTTCAAGAAAAATAAAGTTAGTAAAATTGCCTTTTTAGCTAAACCAGATGGGCGATTTATTCCTCCAAAGGAAATAAAAACGGATGATAAAGAATTAGTCGGTTTTCGTTGGAGAATCGCAGAGAGACCCACAAAAGAGTCAATTATGAAGGTTGTTTCACCGACAATTTTGATTAATATTAAGCCTGAAAAAAAAGACTCTATTTTGGTTAAACGAATAGAAAAGGAAGTAAGAAAAATACCGGTAAATAAAATTAAGAAAAAATTAAGGTCAAAACTTTGAAAATTGGATAGTTTTAATATATTTTTGTCATGTTCTTTAAAATGTAATGCATTGATTATCAGATAGTCAGATATGAAATTAAATTTTTTATCTGCCTTTACACAATAATTAACACTTTTTAAGAAACCTAAATGCAACCTTTTTCGTAATTTTATAGTCTAACAGTTATGATTGATAGTCCTTGCACACTTTTTGATACAATTAATTAAACTGAGAATCATTACTAAAATAAAAAAACTTGAAGAAAATCTTTACAATGCAATGAAATCTATACTAAAAAATTCGCTGATGTTTTTGATGCTGATAATCTATTTGTCAGGTTTAAAAACACTCGCTCAAAATGACAACCGTCATAAAAGCCGTTTAGATATAAAGCCCAAAATTAAGACCATTTCGTCGTCTGTTTTATTCAAGAAGACATCTTTTTCGTTTTTTCAGCCATCTTTTTTATCGCTCGATAGAAACACGAATTACCAACGTTCTACAGTAATTAATCAATATTTTACTAATTCATTTTTTTTGCAACCAATTAAAAATCAATCTATCAAGCCTGAATCGCTTGCTGTTCAATCAGTAAATGCAATTGTGGAAAAGGAGAATAAATTAGAAGAGTTTATAAGTTCAGAAGATAGACTATTTTCAAATGACAAATTAACTGTTTCCAATATTTATCCAAACCCTGCTGATGACCATGCAGATATTGATTATGTAATTTCTTCGCAAATTGGAGAAGTAAAAATTGCCTTTTATAATGTTTTAGGAAATGAAATGAAGGAAGAAATATTAGATAAAGACCAAAGAAAAATGAGAGTTTCAACAAGAGAATGGAGCAATGGTATTTATCTTTATCAATTATCATCAGAAGGTAAGTCGTTGGTGACTAAGAAGTTATTAGTAAGGCATCAATAAAAATATTTTTTAAAATTAGGTTCTGAGACTACACTTATTTTAGGTGTAGTTTTTTCTATGATTTTATTTTTTCAAATATCTCCAAAACTTGTGCTATGACAGATTTTTTGTCATTATTTTCAATAATATAATCAGCAATTTTTAATCTCTCCTCATCCGTAATTTGTCGAGCAATAATAGCTTTTATTTCTTGTTCAGAACGCTTGTCTCTTACCTGTATCCGTTTGATTCGTAGCTCGATTGGAGCATTTACTACAACTACTTTATCAAACATATTGTCAACTCCTGCAGCCTTCATTAAGGCAGCTTCATAAAGTAGAAAAGGGAATTTTGTGTATTTTTTTACCCAATTGTGGGAATCTTTTTGTACACAGGGATGCACAAGTGAATTTAGTTGCTTGAGTAAATCGGGATTATTGAAAACTTGTGAAGCAACCCATTCACGATTGTATTCATCCGTAGGCGTGTAAGCATTATCACCAAGAAGATTTTTGATTGATTTTTTTAAAGGTATATCTTTATTAATTAAATACTTTGCTCGTGAATCCGCATCATAAATCGGAATATTCATCGTCGAAAAAATCCTACAAATAAGACTCTTTCCAGAACCAATTCCGCCTGTTATACCGATAATTTTTTGGTTCATGAGTTTGTTATTGGTCATTAATTATGATTGGTTATCAACGACAATCATATCAAAATTGATATTCTTTAGATTTATTAACCACTAACAGAAGCATAATCACTAAAATCTATTTCAACAATTCTGCCACCTCAAAACTCACAGTAACTCGATCTTTATTAACTTTAATTAAAGAATTTTTTGGTAAGGGTAATTGTATCTCATCATCAAAATTTTCTTGCAATCTTCGAGTTGGCACTTTCACTAAAATGGTGCTTCCCATTTCGTCCAAAACCGATTCAGGACCTATTAGGGTAATTGTTCTTGGATTAACATTAATTAAACTTGTAATCACATAACTATCTTTTAAAGATATATTTGAGCTATCCACTTTTACGATGAATTGCTTAGAAATTTTACGGTCAAATTCCAATTCGAAACGGTCAGCAACCACATAGTTTATTTTAACATCCTTAATATATTCTGACAATGAATCTGTTAGTGAGCCAGTATTTAAAAGCCTGGTTTTCAGGGGTTTGTTGATAGAATATTTGATAGGCGTAATGTCAAACGCAAATGCTTTTCGTAATAAGTTCCAGCCATTTCCCGACACATTTACCGATATTTTTTCTGGTAATGGTTGTGTAGGAATGTATAGCGAATCGTTATAAGAGAATTGAAGGGGAAATGATATTTTCTGAGAATAACCATCTTTATTTAAGGCATTCATAATCCAGAAAATGATAGCAGCCAAAAGACAAATAAAAATGGCTTTGAAGTCTGTTTTGGGAGAAGCTGATTTCATGAATTTTCTGCATTAAAAAAAGTTGAATAGTTAAAGAATTGAGCATTTAATTACGTCTTAAATGCTCAAATTTAAACTTCTCTAACTTAAAATCTACTCACCAATTTGAGCAGAAGAATCTTTTGAAATTGCTGTTTTCAAAAAAACCATTTTGATACCTTTGCTTGAATCTACTTCCAATACAACGGTCTTGTCACGAACTGATGAAACAGTACCGTGCAATCCTCCGATGGTAATCACTTTGTCGCCCGCTTTCAATGAATCTACATAAGATTGTTGATCTTTCGCTTTTTTTTGTTGAGGACGAATCATGAAAAAATACATGATAACGAACATTCCTCCGATTAAAAATATTGAAGAAGCTCCGCCTCCGCCAAATTGCAATAAAATACTGTTGTACATAGTTTTAATTTGATACGGGAACGCCCGTCCGATTTGAAAA
>JACMRQ010000323.1 GCA_014376355.1 Arcicella sp.
GAGGTAATGGAAAATTCATGAAATCAGGATTGTTTTTTCCTATTACTGCCTTTCCATCATACACTTGACCAGGCTTGTAAGTAGCTGGTAAGAAAGAATTTGGTGCAGGAATATCATTAGCATTTGGTTTTGTTGAGAAACCCGTTGGATAAATTTCGTTGGCAATGTAGAGCGAATCTACATAATTAAAATTATATCCACCTTTGATATTTGCCGTATCAGCTACGACTAAAGCATTCCCATTATAATTGGCAGTTGCCCCAACAACTCTTGGTCCGTATTTACAATTAACCATCAAATTGTTATAATAAACTCCTTTAGAACCTTCTTCAAAATTTAATGAACCACCACGACCCGCTGAATTACGGCGGAATCCTGAACAAATAATGGTGTTATTATACATCTGAACCTCAGTTTGTGGATTTCTACCACCATTATTAGAAGCTTTTGGTCCATTTGTTGCCGAGCCAATAATTAAATTATAAGCAAAAATTCCCGTCGTTCCAGATTTGATATTCATTGATTCTCCACCCGTAAAACCACCTTTCTCGAAGGTATTACGCATCACGTTGAACTTGCAACCAAAAGGACGAATTGGATCATCAACGCCTCCGTAAACCCACGAATCCTCTACCACTAAAATACCGTTGGGATTTGCCGTTGAGATATTATAGGTATTTGTTCCATTTGCTAAAAAACTAACGGGAGAAGTTCCTAATTTACCGCCACCAAACTCTATATGAGTCCATTTGATAACGATATTTTTGAAAGTTTTATCGCCTAAAATTCCACCCCATAAACCTTTATAAGCAGGGTCAGTGGTTGGGTCAGCTCCGTATGTATCAGTTCTTTGAGCCGTTGGCACAGTGAAATAAATGGGTTTCGCTTCCGTACCAAGTGAGAATAATGACCCATTTACTACAAATGAATAAGTAGCATTACCTGGGAAGTGTATTCTTGCTCCAGGCTGAATTACTAAGGTGTCATTTTCGTTAATGAAAACATCACCTGAAACTCTATAAACTGAATCACTCAATAAGGTTCCTTTGATAGGTCCATTAAGTGGCGTTTTTGTACTTACTGCTTGCCCAACTTTGAAGAAAGGAATAGATACATTTACTTGTTCTTCATTTTTATTACAGCCACCCAAAAGTGAAGCTATGCCAACAACCGCAATTGTAGTAAATAGATTAAATTTAACCATGATTTTCATTGTAATAATCTTTTAAGTTGGGAATAAATGGGTAAAATTTTTGAATTATCGTTTGTATCGAATTCCAAACAAATATCCTTGTTGAAGAATATCTTTTTGAACCAAAATGCGATTTGGGTCTGATTGGTCGGGTAAATTTTGACTGATATTTGGTTTTAAAACCTCCACAATAATTGGATTATTTAGAAGATTTGTCAATTTAGCAAATACCGAAAAATGCGTATTAGCAATTTTTTTTTCAGCTGAAAAATCAACTTGTGAAGTGCCACGTTGCCAATAATCTAAGCCTAAATAAGGTGACACAATATTGATTCGCTGTCCCGTATAAACCCAAGAAAGTTGAGCATCAAGTCCCATATTGGTATTTTTATAAATCAAAGAAAGGTTGGCAATATGGTCTGATTGACCTTGTAATGGACGAGTTTGAGTACCTTCAGAATTGACGATTGAACCGTTGGCATCACGCCCGTAAATTCTTTTTGTCGTAGTAATTTTTGAATTTGTGTACGTGTAATTTCCAGAAATACCAATATTTTTGAAGTATTTGGTAAAGACTATTTCTGCCCCGAAATTAGTTGCTGTTCCAAAATTAAGTGGCGTGTAAACGAAAGTATTGTTGCCAAATTGGTTGAATCCGTATTCAATTGGATTTTTGATATTTTTAAAGAAAGCACCGATTAAAAACTGCTCATTTCCTTTTGGATAAACTTCGTAGCGAATATCTATATTATCTGCTTGGGTATGTTTCAAATTATAATTACCCGATTCATTAAAATATTCTCCAGGAAGCGTAGCGGGTACAATTTCAAAATAACCTGGGCGAGAAATACCTTTGAAGTAAGAGAATCGAATATTCTCAGTAGTTGAAAGTTTATATTTAAGGTGTAAACTCGGCAAAATATCCATGTAACTGATAGTGCCAGTTCTCCCCGTTGCTGTAACAGGTAATTGAGAAATGTATGATTGATTGGTATTTTCAACCCTCACACCCCCTAAAATTTGCCATTTGAAAGTATTAATTTTTGCCTGTAAATATCCCGCTGAAATTTGTTCTTTAGCCGTATAATTGTTTGCGTTCGTGCTGTCAGCGTAGGCATAAGATTCTGGACGGAAAGAGAAAATGGCTTTGTCAATTGTTGTATAAATTTGTCGGTCTCCACCTGGCAAAACCGAAGCTAATTCATAATCATTATAAAAATTATTTCTGTTTTTATCTCTGTACATTCCACCCGTAGAGAATTCAATTTTCGGTGATAATGTATAAGTTAAATTCAAATAACCCGTGAAATCTCTGTCTTCATTGTGCATCCAAATATGACTAACGTTATCAATATAAGTGGCTGATTTATTGATTTTTCCATCTAAACCTTGTGAGGTTCTGTAGGTTACCGACTGATCCATCCAATCTGGTGTTTGACTTTTCGCTAAAGAATATACTGCCGACCAATTTAATTTCAATTTATCGGAAATGTTATGGTCGCCTTGCAACGTTGAATTGTAAATATTTTGTCTTCTGAAAACCGAACGATTATTGTTTCCAACGTCTCCAACTAACGTCAATTGATTGGTTAAAATCTGGCGATGCTGCCAATCATCCAATTGCATAAATAGATTATAAAGACTCAACTTATGATTTCTATTGAAGGCATAATCGAATTTGAGATTTAAACCCAAACGAGCTTGTTCATTGGAATAAGTCCGTTGTTCAACCTTTTCAATTATAGCCGTATTTGGAACTGGGTCGGGGCTTGGTTGCCCATTCAAGCTAAAAAAGAGAGAATTACTACCTCTGTATGTGTGCTGATAACTTCCTCCGAACAGAAAACCTAATTTGTGTTTAAAAATTCGATTACCCACTGAAAGGCTGAATAAGCCATTTACAGGGGTTGGAACTTCCTTGTATTGCAAATGTTGAACTGAAAAATCAGAAGGTTTTGCGGCATACAAATTGCCATTTACTTCGGAAGGAGATTTGAAATTGACATTGGAAGAACTAAAACCTAAAAAAGGCTGAGTATTAAATAATTGACTGTAACCACCCGAAGCCGTTGCCGACAAAATCAAATAATCAGGTACAGATTTCATGACCATATTCATAGCTCCTCCGATTGCATCGCCTTCCATATTGGGCGTTAAAGCCTTCACAACTTCCAATCTTTCCAATAAATCGGCAGGAAAAATATCCATCGGAACATAACGATTTTTATTATCAGGACTCGGAATTTTCACGCCATTAATTGAGGTATAATTATATCGCTTGTCCATCCCACGAATCACCGCATATTGTCCATCTCCCGTACTATTTCTTACAACGGAAACGCCTGAAACTCGCTGTAAAATATTCCCAACCGTAATATCAGGTAATAATTGAATCGCTTTGGCACTGATAATATTCATCACATTATCCGCTTTTTGCTCAGATTTTCTTGCCGAATTTTCTGTCTCTTTATCGGCAGAGCCAGTAACCACTATTTCCATTAATTCGTTGTAATCTTCTAATAGAGAAAAATCTACCTTTGCAACAGGTAGATTTTTATTAACATCAATCGTTTTCGTATCAGATTTATAACCAACATATTTAACTTTACAAATATATTTTCCGTCTGGAAGTCCTTTGAAAAAATAAGAACCGTCTAAATTTACTGATGCCCCAAACGTTGATTTATTGGTAGAATTTTCAAGAGAAACTGTTGCCCCTACAAGTGGTTCACCCGTTTTTTGGTCGGTCACAAAACCTTTGAGATTTCCCCCAAAAGAATAAACTGAAATGGATAAAAAGAGTATAAAAGTAAATATGTGTTTCATGTGAATGGGGTAATTAAGATGCAAAATAACAAACCAAATATTGCCCCAATATTAGCGGATAGTTAAGAACAGATTAAGGTTTTTGTTATTTTGGTAATATTTACTTAATGCTGTAAACTGATACCCCAAAAGTACCAGTAGCAGGTGTTTTGCCATCTTCTTGATAGTTGGCACCCGTAAGAAATAAGTTGTGATTTTTTGCGTCAAACACGATAGTTTTTTGACCTTTTGAAGTGGTAAGTGTCTGTGAAACAGTATAGTTGTCAGCACTAACTTGTTGAATAATTGTTGCATTGCCTTCACCATTTGAAGTAATGATTAGTCGTAATTTTGGATCATAAATCACACCATCAACGCCTGCACCAATGGCAAGTGTAGCCACGATTTTTCCAGTAGTTGCGTCCATTACAACCATAGTTTTTGTTTTACGACAAACCGAAAACAACCGATTATTTTTAACATCAATTGCCAAACCCGTTGGTATTTCATTGGGAGCAAGTGAGAATTTATTTTTTACTTTTAAAGTTTTACTATCAATTTCAAAGACTTCATTGCTCTCTTCATTGTTATTAAAAATGCTTCCTTTTTCGTTACTTGCCGCAAATTCTGGAGCTCCACCCATTTCAATTTTATCCAAAATTTTATCTGTTTTTGGGTCAATTACGATGGCATTCCCACTTCCATTATTAAAAACAAATACTCGGTTTGAAAACTTATCGTAGAGAATTGCATCTGCCTTTTTTCCTTCTATCGTAATGGTATTCAGTATTTTATATGTATTCAAATCAAAAACAGTTATTGAATTGTCCTTTCCATTTGTGATATATCCTTTGTTAAAATCCTTCACTGGGGCAATCCCATGAACACCATTCAAACCAGTAATTTCTCCAATTTGCTTTTCAGTTTTTAAGTCTATAATATGAATCCTATCAGCGTGCGATACATAGAGTTTGCCATCATCAATTTTCTGATAATCCCATTTGCCTTCGCCAGTTGGAAGATTGATTTTTCTTGAAAATTGGTAAGTTGGAGTTTGTGCGAAAAAGAAGTTCGAGTTTATCAATGACAAAACTAAAACTTTGAGTACAATTGGAGTAATAAAACGCATAGTGAATTTGTTTAATTTTGAGTTAGTAAATTTTTCTATCTCAAAATTAGACAATTACGTTCTTTAAAATCTGTGGGAATTCTGTACTTGAATAGTCTTAACAATTAGGTAATTAATGGGTTTAAAAATTAATATTGTGGGACTGTAAAATTTACAATTTGTTAAAATTGCAAACATATTGTTACTTATTTACACAATTTAAGACTTTTGAAATTAAACCCTTTTTATGGATTCGCTCACTTTTATAGCAAATTTCAATAAACTATTATTACCCGTTAAATTGAGTTTCCGACAAATATTTGCTCGATGATTTTCTACGGTTTTACTACTAATAAAATGTTCGTCTGCAATTTGTCTGGTGGTTTTTTGCAAGGCAATTTCTTTTAAAATTAGTTTTTCCATTTTTGTTAGTTCTACTAAAATATCAGTATTAAAACTTGACAAAAATTGATTATTTTTATCATCAGTCGAGATGTATTTTCTACCATCGTACACTGTTCTGATTGCATTTACTAAATCATTGACGGCATCGTCTTTAAAAACATAACCGTGAATTCCCAAGGCCATAGCCGCCCGAATTATATCGGTGTCTTTATGCATACTAAGGATAATAAGTTTTGGATGTTGCGGTTTTTTTAATAGAATTTTCGCTACTTCAATACCGTTTAAAATAGGCATATCTAAGTCTAAGGTTACTACATCTGGCTGTAAATTTTCAATCTTTTCAAGGGCTTCTTGCCCATTATTGGCAATATCAATCACCTCGAAATCAACCTCTTCTAAAAGTGTATCTTTGAGTCCTTTCAAAAATAACGGATGGTCATCTGATATTATGATTTTTATCTTTTTCATAATTTTTGAATAGGAATTTGAATGTTAATTTTTGTGCTTTTTCCAATAATTGATTCAATCGTGATTACCCCTTTTAGTAATGAAACTCGCTCTTTCATCCCCAAAATTCCCTGACCTTGTAGTTGTAATTTAGGGTCATATCCAACGCCATTATCTTTAAATTCGAGATGAATAGTATCTTGAGTATGGTTTAAGCGTAGTTCAATAATTGTTGCTTGAGAGTGTTTGAGCGTATTATTAAAACTTTCCTGCAAAATTCTGTAAAGATTTATTTCTAAATCTTTTGGTATCAATCCATCTACTGAATCGTTCATCTCGAAATCAATTTGTAATTGAGAAGTTGATCTATTTTTTTCAACCAATGATTTAATCGCAGAGGTTAAACCCATTGTGTTGAGAATCGGTGGACGCAAATTATGGGACATCGCACGGGTATCGTCAAGGGTATCGGAGGTAATATCAAGCAACATTCTGAGGGTTTCTTCCAATTTTTCCGAACTATTTTTCTTCTTTAAAGTCAACAAAATTCTGTTGCGAATTACTAACAGATTCTGTCCTAAACCATCGTGAATTTCTCCTGCTAATCGTTGGCGTTCAGATTCAATATTACTAATTAAATTTTGGGAGTACTGATTCAAAGCCTCCACCAATTTTACCTGAAAATAAATATTTTCCTCTCGGATAATTCTGAATTTATCATTGACTGCCAAAGCTAAAAATACTGATTGTGATACTATCGCCAAGTGCATTGCATAATGAGTTAAGAAAATTCCTGGGACTAAACCAATAAGAAATAATTGGAAAAAAGTGCCAAAAATAATTAAACAGACGGTGGCTAATAAACCAAAAAAGTAGGAGGCAAAACCACGGTGTTTAACGGCAAGAATTGAAACAAAAAGTAACAATGCCACCAGCGAGGTAAGGGCGGTCATGGAGGCTATAAATATATTAAAGCCCAAGGGATGGAGAAATGAAAACAGTAAAAGAGCAAAAATTAAGTAGGTAAAGTAACGAAAAGTTTGATAAGCCCAAGGGACTAATTTCTTTAAATTAAAAAAGTCAGTAGTGAATCGGTTTGAACACAGAAAAGTGCTACCTATGCCAATTGCTATTGTTTGACTACTCCAATATCCATTATTTGGAAAAATATATTGGTAAATAAATCCATCAAAATAGGAAATACATAGGAGCGAAAATGCGACTTGCAGCGAGAAAATGATGTAAATTTTTTCGTTTGTAATGAGATAAAAAGAAAAATTCAAGATTAAAATTAAAGCCATAATTCCATACACAATCCCTAAAAAGAACATTTTTCTCACATCCCAATAATGAAATTCCTGATTATTTAAAAGCTCGGCTGTTAAATTCATGGGTTGCCCATCGCTCACTGCTTTTAGGTAGTATTGAGCTTTTTCATTTGGTTGAAGAATGATTTCAAAAATAGGGTTTCGGTGCTTTGTTTTTCGGCCTAAAAATGGTAAATTTTCACCTAAAAGTGTTGTTTTAATAATCTTTTGATTTGCTATTTTATATAAAAAAATGCTGTCGTTAACCACACTTTCAAAAGCTAAAAATAGCTTTATTTCATTATTGGTGACATTTTTTAACTCAAATTTTAACCAATAATCAGCGTAGGTAATTCCTATGTTAAGATACTGTATTTTTTTAAAAGCTATTGAATTAGGTTGTAAGATTTGATTGATAGTTAATACTTGGTTAACATCTTTATAGACTAAAACAATTTTCTGGAGGGCGACTTTCTCGGTAAAATTATCCACCTTCATTACTTGTCCTTTTATACAAAGAGGCATTATCAAAAACTGGAAATATAAAATTATACGTAACATAGAATATGGTTTCTTAATGGTTCAAAAGTATTAAACTTTTCTGTAAGGTAAACCTCTTGACGCAAAAATGAGGGTTGGCACCTATTTTTTTAAGAAAATCAAAGTTCTATATTTGTTTTAGAAAATCAAACTTGCCTTCTGAAAAATACGTAATAAAATCTGACTGAGATGAGAACAAACTTGCTAAAATTATCCACTCTGTTACCCCTCCTAATTTCTATTGCAAGCTTTGGACAACTTCCTTGCGGCAGGGAATCAATGACCTCTTCTCAAAGGCAAGACATTATTCTTCAAAGGGAAAATTACAACAAAATATATTTGGCATCTTCAGCAAGAAAAGTAGCTATTACTAATCTTGATTCGGGGGTTACGTATTTGCCCATCCGAGCTCATATTGTTCAAAAAGATGGGGAAGGTCTTCCATTGTCCCATTTAAATAATGGAATAGCTATTACTAATAAATTTTTCCGTGATGCTGGTAATGGAATTCAATTTTATTTAGCTGGTGTAAGTCCAAATTATATTGAAGATTCAACGCTTTATAATTACGATGCTGGAAAAAAAAATTCTTTAGGAAATACCGATGAACAACGAATAACGGGGAAATATGGAGCTAGAAACGCCATTAATGTTTATTTCTTTAACAACGTGAAAACAAATGGACATGGAACTGATGTAGGTGGATATGCTTATTTTCCCGATACTGCCAATTATTCGAATCATGTTTTCATGGTAAATAGTCAAAGCAATGACAACATTACCCTCCCGCACGAAATGGGGCATTATTTGCAATTAGCCCATACTTTTGACAGTAGTGCTGACCCAGAACCTACTATTCGTGAAATTGTTACCCGAAATAAAAAAGAGAATAAACACAATCGGAAGTCAGCCAATTGCGCAACTAACGGAGATTTGATTTGTGATACACCCTCTGACCCTTATGACCGTGTTAAAAGCTTTTTCAAAGGATGTACTTATGATGTTTCCGCTTCAAAAACTGCGGATATTAATGATGACGCATATACGCCGATGATGAATAATATTATGGCATATTTTCAGTGCGGTACTTTCATGTTTACACCCCAACAATTAGAAGTTATGGGAGGAGTTGCTTTAAAGGCAAGACTTAATGTAAACAATAAATATGTAATTAATGGGGCAAATTCATGGCAACCAACCAATGTCAAAGCTCCAATTTTGAAAAAACCTACTGCAGATTCATTGGGAGTAAAGATTACTTGGAGAGATAAATCTACGAATGAAACAGGTTTTTTTATTGAGAGAGCTAAATCGAAAACTGAGCCTTTCTATGCCATTGGTGGTGTTGAACCTAATGATACAGTATTTATTGATAAAAATGTGGTGGCTAAACAGATGTATTATTATCGAATAAAACCCTCAAATACAACTACGAATTCATTAAGTGAAGTTGATTCTATCAATGTGCTGATTACCTCAAAAGGGCGAGTTGGGGCAGAATTATCTAATTCAAATCTATATTCAGAAGGAAATAAAGATCAAATAATCGTATTCCCAAATCCTTCTGCTGGTCAAGAATTTTATGTTAGTTCTTTGGGAGATATTGGTAGCACTTCTATTGCAATTTATTCAATGACTGGACAAAGCGTATTATTTAAACAAAAAACAATAGACGCTCAAACAGTTTCAATTGAACCTGTTCAAAAACTTATCTCAGGGGTTTATTTGATTGTTTCGGAAAGCGAGGGTAAAGTAAATGCCGTTAAGGTAGTAATCGAATAGTTGTTTTCAGATACTGAATTCTTCCCTAATTCCATATTGAGATTAAATTCGGAAATTCGAAGTTTTCATTCAACGACAAACCTTTCAAAGGTTCAAATGACATAATGTTTATATATTTATAACAAAATTTGCCTTACCGAAATCATGAAAAATATATTTACCTTCTTTATAATTGTTTCCTTTTTATACGCCTGTACTCCAAAGGAAAATCCTTTGCCCAACCGTCCACCCAATGCTTTTAGCGTTATGCAAACCTTAAAAAGTGATGGGAAAACCGTTGTTCTGAACTGGACAAAAGCCCAAGATCCAGTTGGTGATGTGGTAACGTACACAGTTATTTTAAAGGACACTCTGAGCAAAGGCAAAACAGACACAACTTTTACGATTACAACATTAGATTTTAATACCAGTAAAGACGGGAAAGTAATTGCTAAAAATTCAAAAGGTTTAACAACGGAAACTATTTTTACAGCAAAAACCAAATTTCCAATTTACATAAATTTTTCAGATGCGAATTTTGAGAAATATTTAGTTACTCAAAAAATAGATAAAGATGGTTTGGTAAATGGAAGAATGGATGTTGATAATGCCAAAGGGGTATTGGAAATGGTTATTCCGTCAAGCGGCATAAAAAGTCTGGCGGGTATAGAAATTTTCACAGATTTGACAAAATTGGATTGTGATTTTAATTTATTAACTGTTTTAGACCTAAGTAAAAACATTAATCTGATTTCATTAGATTGTGACCATAATTATATCACAGTTTTAGATTTGAGCAAAAATGTCAATCTAACGTATTTGGATTTATATCATAATTCACTAACTACGGTTGACCTAAGTAAAAACGTCAATTTAAACTACCTTGACTGCTCCGATAATAGTGGTTTAACAATCTTAGACTTGAGTAAAAATGACAAATTAGTCTATTTAGATTGTTCCAATACTCCAATTCGGATTTTAGATGTCAGTAAAAATGTAGGATTAACTGAAATGAACTGTTCTAATAATAAATTTACAACTTTGGATGTGAGTAAAAATTTGGCGGTCAATTATTTAGATTGTTCTCAAAATTCATTTACAACTTTGGATGTTAGTAAAAATTTAAAACTCATAGCATTAAATTGTGCTTTCGCTCAAATTGCAGGATTAGATGTAACAAAAAATACAAGTTTAACTTATTTAGATTGCTCTTTCAATAGATTATTGAACTTAGATATTAGCAAAAATTTAGTGTTAGAGGATTTCGATTGTACTGTAAATCCTATAAAAACAGTTTGTGTTGTTGATATTGCTAAATCAACTGCCAATAAAAAATGGATTAAGGATGATTTTAGTAAGTATATTACTTGTAAATGACATTTTGAAAAGGAATTTTAATTCAGACTTAACTGATTTAAGATTTGTGTTATTTTATCTGAAAATTTCTCTCCCAAATACACTGCAAAAGAAGGATTGATGTTTATTTTTGAAAGTAAAATAAATTTATATTTTGTCGTGAAATGATAACTTTTAACAAAAAATATGAAATCACTTATATTCCCCCAATCTCGAAAAATAATTTTCTTCGGTTTGCTATTTTTAGGAAGAAA
>JACMRQ010000324.1 GCA_014376355.1 Arcicella sp.
ATTTCATCTCAACTAAAATTTCCAGAAAATTTTGGAAACAATTTTGATGCCTTCGATGAGATGATAAGTGATTTGGATTGGTTAAAAGAAGACCATATTTATCTAATTTTCAGAAATTATGACGATTTTCTATCTGAAGAAAATGATGAAGGTCGTGAAATTTTGTTAACCATTTTAGATGATTCCTCCGCTGAATGGAGACGTATGGATGGCGAAGGAAAATCGTTGAAAATGCTTATTGAACCTTCTGAATTGGGTGAAGATGATTTGAATACTTTGGGGATTGAATACGAAAATGCCTAACTTTTATACCGACCATAACTACAAATAGAATTTTAAGGTACATCAGAATATTTAAATTTTAAATTGTATGAGCAACTATTCGAAGAGAAGAAATATAGTTATTCCGTTATTATTACTTGCAATAATAACCTACCACTCTTTTTCCCAAAAAATAACCAGAGGTCCATATCTGCAAATTTCCACTCCGACAAGTATGATGATTCGTTGGAGGACTGACGTGGCTGTAGCTTCAAAAATCAATTTCGGTTTATCTCAAAGCACTTTAAATTCTTCAAAGTCAGAGGATTCTCAAAAAACGGAACATATTATTACCATTGAGAATCTAAAACCTAATACTAAATATTTTTACGCAGTTGCCTCTGAAAATACTGTGTTACAAGCAGGTAGCGACAATTTTTTCATAACAAATCCTCCCGTTGGTAAAGAACAAAAAGTGACTATTTGGGCATTAGGAGATATGGGTATGGGAACGGAAGGACAGAAAAGAGTTTATCAGCAATATTTGAAATATACCGAAAAAACGCATACAGATTTATGGTTACTTTTGGGTGATAATGCGTACGCACAAGGAATGGACTGGGAATTTCAACAACGTTTTTTTGAATATTATCAGAATGACAGGTTAATGAAACAAACTGTTTTATTCCCAAGTCCTGGCAATCATGATTATTCACCTACTGCCAATAACTATCGAATAGAAGACCCTTTAATTGCTTATTTCAATATTTTTTCTGTTCCAACCAAAGCGGAAGCTGGCGGTATCCCTTCTGGGTCAAAAGCCTATTATTCTTATGATTATGCCAATATTCATTTCATAAGTTTAGATTCTTATGGTCGTGAGGATATGGACAAAAGACTTTTCTCGAAAGACAGCGAACAGATGAAATGGTTGGAAAAAGACTTAAAAGCCAATAAACAAAAATGGACGATTGCGTATTGGCATCACCCGCCCTACACAATGGGTTCTCATAATTCGGATACGGAAGATGAACTTCGGCTTTTACGTGAAGGAGTTGTTCCTATATTAGAAAAATATAAAGTTGATTTGGTTCTGAATGGTCATAGCCATAATTACGAACGTTCACAATTGATAAAAGGACATTATGGTTTGGAAGCAACTTTTAACCAAAAACAACATGGCTTGAGTACTTCCACTGGTCGTTATAATTCCTCAAAAGATTCTTGCCCCTACATAAAAGACAGTAAAACGCTGGAAAATGACGGAATAATTTATGTAGTAAATGGAGTAGGAGCTGGAAATTCGGGTTCGCAAAAATCCTATCCACACGATGCAATGGTTTATTCAAACAATGTAAATGCGGGTTCATTATATTTGGAAGTTGAAGGAAATCGCTTGGATGCCAAATTTATTACGGAAGATGGAAGCATAAAAGACCAATTTACGATATTTAAAGATGTAAATCAAAAACAGGTGTTAAAATTAGAAACCAATCAAAATACTATCCCATTACAAGCTTCATGGTCAGGGAATTTTAATTGGCAACACGACAATTCAAAAAATCCATCAACTCAAGTATCTCCCACGGTAACAACAACCTATATTGTTCAAGATGACCAAAAATGTTTACAAGATGAATTTATAGTAAAAGTTCCATCGGTTTATTCATTAAAAGATTTTAATTTGACTTCCATCAAAAGCGGGATGTCAATTAATTGGCTTACCATGCAAGAAAGAGGGATTATTAGTTTTGAAATTGAGCGACAAAGACAAGGAGGCGAATTTAAAAACGTAGTGAAGTTAAACTCAAAAGCAAAAGGGCAGTTTTCTGACAAAACGTTATTATATCGATACATTGACCACATTTATGAAAGCGAGGAAATGGTAAATTATAGAATTAAAGTAACTGACAATGAGGGGTTTATCTATTATTCAAATGTAAAATCTGTAAGTACTGTTTTGAAAATAGCGGATTAAAATTCTGGCAAAATAAAAAAAGCGTTCAGAAATATTTCTGAACGCTTTTTTTATTAGAGTTTAACGCATAAAATGAACTACTTTCCAACCTCCAATTTTTGGTTAATTCCTTTCTCCATCATTGGTAAACCATCGGTCATCCAAGCAGGAGCGGGAGCATCTTTGAGATAATGATCAAAATACTGATATAATCTTTTAGCGAAATCCTTACGATTTTTTCTTTGAATTAATCCGTGTTTCTCTCCATTATAATTCAACAACCAAACAGGTTTATTCAATCTTTTAAGAGCCGAATAAAATTCTATTCCTTGTTGCCACGGCACAGCTCCATCATCATCATTATGCATAATTAATAGAGGGGTTTTAATTTTAGGAACTTGAAAAAGTGGTGAATTATCTACGTATTTATCAAACTTTTCCCACAGCGTCCCTCCTATTCTGGTTTGTCCTCTTTCGTATTGAGATTGTCGTGAATTTCCTGATTCCCAACGTATTCCACCGTAAGCCGATGTCATATTAGATACGGGAGCTCCTGCCTCGGCAGCTCTGAACATATTTGTTTGTGTAACTAAATAGGCAGTTTGATAACCTCCCCAACTGTGTCCCGAAATTCCAACTCGTTCTGGATTAATAAAACCCTTGGCGATAATTTCTTTGGTACCAGCAATAATACAATTATAAGCACTTTTACCAGGTTCACCTGCTTTATAAACAATATCTGGCACGAAAACCACGTAACCATTTGAAGTAAAATAAGGATAATTAATGTATGAACGAATAGGTGATGGTGTGTAATGGGTATGCAAATTATCCGAATTCTTTTCGTAAAAATACACCATCATTGGGTACTTTTTTGTTGCATCAAAATTTTCTGGTTTATAGAGTAATCCTTGTAACGGAGTTCCATCAAATGCTTTATAGTCAACGAGTTCTACTGTTCCCCACGCATATTCTTTTTGTTGTGGGTTGGCTTCTGAGATTTTAGTAATATTCTGAAAGGTCATATCGGAAGCAAATAAATCAGGGAAAGTCTGAAAATTTTGTTTCGTAAATATAAGATTATCAGCATTTTTAGCCTTGATTGGATTCGATAAAGTAAAATCAACTTTATAAATTTCTTTGGGTTTTGATAATGGACTCACAGGAATGGCATATCCTTCCGATTTATCTTTTTCATACACCAATTTCCATAAGGCATTCTTCCCCAATATTAATTTATTGTCAGCATCCAAATTAACGTAGCGATATTGAACCTTCTTTTCACGACCACCTGTAATCAGCATTGGCACATTGTTTTTCAAGTCAATCGCCCAAGCATCATATCGGTCATAAACTACGAACATAGGATCTTTCAAATCATCAACCCATCCAGCGGAACCATACGAACTTGGCAAATCTGGGTGGTCATCTTCTTCATCATAATATTTAACAACTTTATTATTAGTGAGTTTTGTCGTTTTTTCAGTTTTTATTGAATAAGCAAACCAAGCCGTATCTGGTGCTGACCACCATGTAACATATTGAGCATTTGGGGAAAGTATAGGATTTCCTTGTAAAGCCATCGCAATTTGTTTTCTTGAGCCGTCTTGCAAATTCACTAAATAAACATCATTTTTATTACTCCAATCCCAATGCTGATTTGAATAAGGAATATCGGAAGTTGCTAAAACTACGTCAAAATTTGCTTCTTTATCTAATATAACCGTAGGTATTTCTAAAAAGCCTAATTGTATTATTTTAAGATTATCCAAATTCACGACCGAAAGATAAGCTCGTTTCTTATCATCTTCTAAACTTACTTTTTGTTGCGTCTGCAATTTTTTATCTTGCCAATTCCAAACTTCAACATTTACGATTTCTTCAGGTAGTAAGGTTGTATCGGCAACAATTGGTTTAGGGTTTGTTCCGAAAAACAATTTTGTCCCATCCTTAGAAAAACGGGGTTGATAATTATCACTCACATACCAACCTATGGGTGCAAAAGCTTGTTTTTCATCCGCAATAAGTTTGGCAGATGCTTCTCCTGATTTCCAATAATACAATTTTGGTGAACGAATCTGAGTTTTAGCATTAGTATCTAAATCAGCGATAAAAGCAATTTTCTGTCCATCCTCTGAAAGTGATAATTTCTTAAATTTTCCTTTAGATTGAAATATATTTTCTAACTTACCCTTCTGCAAGTCATACGCATACACACCAGAAAGCATCGTCGAATCATTACCAGTTGTACTAAATATGAATTTATTAGCATTTTTTGAAAATTCATACTCAGTTACAAAACTAAAAATCTGGTCGATATTTGTTTTTAAATTCTTTAAAACTAAGCGAAATCCATTATCGTCTGATTCTTTTTTCCCAACTTTCTTTTTGGGTTCACTTTTTAATAAACTATCCTTAATTTTATTTTTTTTAGTTTCTTCAATTTGATAAGCAAGCCACCCTCCTATTTTCTCAGGAATTTTGTAAGATAATACATTAGGAATTTTTGAAATCAAATTGGTTTTTAACCCATAAATGCCCAATGAATCTTTGGGCATTTCATCTTTTTTCTTTTTCAAACGCCTCATAGATTTTACCAAATTTGATTGAGGCTTTATCTTGAAAATAGCGTATTCAGAATCATCAGTCAGCCGAATATCGGTCCCTCTTTGAACTGAATCTATTTTTCCACTTTTTAATGAATGAAATATAACTTGACCATCCCCTTCTTGCGGATTGACAGGATAAACGACCGTATTTCCATCATTTGAAATATAACGGTCAGGAATTTCTTTCCATGAATCATATACATCATGGGTTAACGGTTTCTTTGAAACTTGAATGATAACCTCATCAAGAGTCTTGTTTAATTTTTTTCTTTTTTGAGCTGATAATGAACATGAAATTGTCAAGCATATCAGTAATAATGATATTTTTCGCATGATTAGGTTGGAATATTTGATAATGAAGTAATTTAATTATTTTATCCGCATTGAGGATTCTCTAATTTTTAGTTCTGTTTTAAAAACAATAACATCAGGTTTAAGCCCATTATCTGGATTATTTATCTGATTAATTAATAAAGACATAGCCATTTTTCCCATTTCAAAAGTAGGTTGAGAAACACTCGAAAGCGTAGGCGTTACGATTGTACACATGGGTTCATCATTAAAACTAACGATAGCAACATCTTCAGGAATTCTAATTTTCTTTACTCGCAAAGCTGAAATTGCTCCCACTGCCAAACGGTCACTAACTACCACTAATCCATCGGGAGGATTCTCTAATTCAAATAATTCATTAGTCAATTCAATGACTTTTTGCAAATTATAATTTCCATGAACAATTAAGCTTTTATCAATTTTTAATCCAGAATTTTGCAAAGCATTTTCGTAGCCTAATTGTCGTTGATTGCTCACTGTTACATTAATTGGTCCAGCCAAAAAGGCAATCCTTTTACAACCATTTTCTATTAAATGTTTAGTTGCTTCATAAGCTGCACCCACATTATCAACCATCACTTTTGGAACATCAATTTCATCCGCATCTCTATCAAAAAAAACTAATGGAATCCCCTTTCTTTGAAGTCGTTTTAGGTGTTCATAATCAGTAGTTTCCTGAGATAGTGAGATAATAAAACCCTCTACCTGTCCACGAGATAAATTTTGAACGTTAGTTAATTCTCGTTCATAAAGTTCACTTGTTTGTGTTAGAAGTAAACTATATCCTCTGGCAAAGGCTTCTTCTTCAATGCCTTTTATGACCGAAGCAAAAAAATGATATGCCAAATCAGGAACAATGACACCAATTGTTTTTGTACGACTTTTCACTAAATTAGTAGCTAAAATATTGGGTTGGTAATCCCATTCTTTTGCTAATTTTAGTACGGCATCACGAGTTTCAGCTTTAATTTCGGGCATATCTCGCATCGCACGGGAGACCGTCGCCACCGAAATATTCAGATGTCGAGCGAGATCTTTTATCGTTACTTGATGAGCCATAAATTATCCTATTAAGGTTACTTTTGCACGAGCACAAACTCCTCCAATGGGGGGATTGAATTTAGAAACAGCTACTTCTATATTTTCAATAGTTGGGTAGCGTTCACGAACACTCGAAATAATGGTTTGAGCAATATATTCTAATAATTTGGCTTTAATTTTCATTACATCCGAAATTATCTGATAAATATCTCCGTAGTTCACAGTATCTTTTAATTTATCAGTTTCAGCGGGTTCAGTTAAATCCGTAGTTATCTTAATATCAATCTGATAGCGATTACCAATTTTTTGCTCCTCAGCGAAAGCTCCATGATAGGCAAAAAATTCTAAGCCTTCTAAAGCAATTGTTCCCATATTTTTAAGTTTTAGATAGTTTTCGTATTTCACTAAAATTATAGTGCTAACACTGTAGTACAACAAAAATTTCAAGCTGTAAAATCAACTTGAAATTTTTTGTTGTACTAAAATATTTTTAATGACTAAATATCGTCAAAAAATGAACCTCCACCGTTGGATATGGCTGCAGGTGCATCTTTACCAAAATCTTGCATTATAGATGAAACGGTGGGTAAACCATTTTCGTTACTTGTCAATTTTCGAGGTCTGCCTCGAGTTGCCTTCATTTCTTTCAGTAAATTATCGGCAGTTTCATTGAAAATATCAGTTGGTGTTTCATCACTTGGAACAACTTTCGAAAATGACGAGTACCTTGTTGTAATGTCTGATTCTATTATCGAATGAACAGTGGGCAATTCCTCATTTTCGTCATCAAAATCATTCGCAGGATAAAAATCAATTTGAGTATCAACTACAGGTTTGATCGGCTCTTCAATCTCTCTATGAAAAACTAAATGAACAGGTTGTGGTTGAACCTCTGCTGTTGTGACCTCTTCCTTAGCATCTTCAAAAGTTTTCGATAGTTTTTCTAATGATACAGGAGAATCTTTATTTTTTTTAAAATCTGAACTAATTTCTTCAGAGGGTATCTCAGCAACACCCGAAGATATAACAGGTTTGGCACTTATTATATCAAGATCATCTAATCGTGCTTCGCTGGATCTTAAGTTAGTTCGCTCTTCAAATTTAGTTACTTTTTCAAGGGCATCATTGGCAAAACTTTTAAGCTCAACTACCAAATAATCTTTGTAGCGTTCCATTGCTTTGAAATCACGCTCATAGTTCTTAAGATCATTAATAGCTTCTTCTACCAAAAACTTCGCTTTATTTTCAGATTCTGAAATAACCATAGCAGCACTTTTTTGTGCTTCTTGCGTAATTTCATCTGCATTTTGTCGAGCTCTATCAGTAATTGAACTTACTTCTGCTTCGGCTTTGGCATTGATATTTTGTTGAGCGTCCTCCGCTGCTTTCAGGGTTTTGAAGAGACTATTTTCAATTTCCTTCATCCTAATTATCTCCTTCTCAGCAACTTCTAATTGTTGTTTCGACTGACGAAAATCTTCAGAAACTCGTTCCCATTCTTGCGAAAGTGATAATAAAAAGGCATCAACTGATTCAGTATTATACCCTCTAAAACTCTTATCGAAAGTATGTTGTCTTATTTCAAGGGGGGTAATTCTCATGATTTTTTTAGTTATTTACTTTTTTAGGTCAAGGATATATTGAACAATATTGGAATTTCGTCTATTAAAATAGGTTAATTATAATAAAGGAGAATCCCATTTTGATAAATTATGCATATTTTTCGTTAATGATTGGTTACTAAGAATTGCTCATTACAGCAAACTCCAAACTGAGATACGCTTATCATCTGAAGCCGATACTAATAAATTTTCGTATTCACTCCACCACAATTTGTTAATTGACGTTCCGTGTCCAGCATGACGAGATTTGTCAATAACTTTTAAAAGTTTAAATTCTTCAGCATCCCAAATTTTAATGGATTTATCCATGCTACAACTGGCAAAATATTTTCCGTTGGGACTAAATTTTATATCGTTGATAGCAAATAAATGGGCAGGAATATCTTTGTATAAATTATATTCCTGATTCACAGCTAATATTTTCAAATGTGCATCTCGACCCGCCGTGATTAAATAATGAAAATCTGGCGAATAGCTCAACGCAAAAACTGAGTTTGTGTGCTGATTTACCACTAATTTCAATGAAAAATCAATCAAATCAAAGATTTTTACTGAAAAATCACTGTATGCCACCGCAAATTCGCTCATAAGTGAGTTTATGGCAATATTTCTTACGCTTTTGTCTGAAGCTTTAATATGTTTTTTAACGGTAAAACGCTCCACATCCATTACAACAATTGTTCCGTCTGACAGTCCAACAAAGGCATTCTCGTTATGAATTTTTATATCAAAAATCGAAGCTGAAGTAATTTTTATGGAATTAATTTCTTCCTTAGATTCTACATCTATTAAGTGTATTCCTTCAAAATTTTGTCCAATCCATAACTGATTTTTAATATTATCAAAACACAAAGCATAAATGGAAGCAGGAATTTGAGCGAATAATTCCCCTGCATCAGGTTTCCGCAAATCCCATCTTACAACTAAGCCATCTCCTCCAGCCGAAAAAAACTGAAAGGATTCAGAACCCCTTTCCAGCGTATAAACACAATCACGATGCCCTGAAAATGTATCTATTTTTTCAACTACCATGACTTAATTGTTGATTACTGGTTAATAGTTATTGGTAAAAAGGATGTTAATTATCAACGAAATTACTTTATTTTGCAGGGAAAGACAACATTTTTAAATGCTTATAAGGCTACGGAACTTTCTCAAAATCTTTAACTCTCTGAGAATTAATAACAATAACCAATAACTCAACGCAAATGGCAGTAATTTTTTCTAAAAACATATCAGAACAATGTATTGTAACACTCTGGAAAATCGAGGAAGATGTAGATTTTTTTCTAAAATATCTCTGCATAAAAAAAGAAGATTTAGAAGTTTGTTCTAATGCCACACATCCAATGAAACAGTTGGAATGGTTAGCAAGCCGAAGTTGCGTAAAATACACAGTTGAACTATTAGAACACCGTTATCAAGGCATTGAGAAAGATGAACTTAACAATCCCTTTTTATCTGAAATTCAAGGATTTGTATCTCTTTCCCATACGAGCGATTACACCGTTGTGATAATAAATTTAAAAGAGGAAGTAGGTATTGACATTGAGAGAATATCGAATAAATTAAGTCGAGTTGCCCATAGATTTTTGTCAGAATTAGAACAACTGCACGCAGGCGATGATTTGTTCAAAATGTGCATTTATTGGTGTGCCAAAGAAAGTTTATATAAATGGTACGGTAAAAAGAATTTATCGTTCAAAGATAACATTTTTATAAAACCTTTTGGAGAAAACCCAACTTTGGTAAATGGACAAATATTTATTGATGGAATGTTAAAAACAGAACATAAGTTAAATGTTTTTTATATGGAAGATTACGTTATTACGGCTACAGCCCCCTAACCTTATACCATGCTTCTGTAATAGATAAATAAAGATTTCATACCTTATAAGACGTACCTCATATTATCGCATCATTTCCTGCAAGGCTCTATCTATTTCTTTTACCTTATCATCATCCCCTACTTTTTCAAAAGCCAAAGTCAAATTTCTTAATACTCTTCTTATTATATCGAGATTGTTGCAAGGCTGATAAAATATCTCGTTTTGGGTCAAATTCAATTGAGCTATGTAACTATCAATATCTACTCTACTAAAAACCAAACCACGGTTAAAAACATTAATATAAAACTGCATATTGCCAGATTTATAGGTTAAAATGAATAGATTAGGCAGATTAACACCCCAAATTGGCAGGTTAAGTTTTTGGGCAACTAACAGATAAATCACACATAAAGAAATTGGATTCCCTTTTTTAGACTCAATTACTACATTAAGCATTGAATTAGAAGCCGAATGGAAATGTTTGGTATTTGCTCCAAATTTTAGCTTACCAAAAATAACTGAATTCATCGTTTTTATTTGATCCATCGGGTGCATCCCATCCCTAATTTCAAGCCAAACTTCGTAGTAAATTTGTTCAACATCCTGACGGAGTTTTTCTAAGGAAAGTTCTGGATATTGATAGGTAGCAATTGTCCAAATTCCCTCTAAAAGATCTTCTGAACCATTTTTTTTCCAATTTATAAGACGGTCGAAAAAGGCATTATATTGCAAATCGTGGATTAAATCTTCTAATTTTTTCTGCATCAAAGGACTTAAAGAGGATTCTTCCCAACGGTCTTCCAGATAAGGAATAACAGTGTCGCCCATTGAACGAATTTTTGATTCTACATGATTTAAAACTTCATAATCTTCATCATCCAGCAAGGAGATTAGTGCTTTAATTTCGGATTGTTTCATATTTGTCACGAGTAATTTTTATTGAAAATACAATTTATTTTTGATAACGACAAATCATCCTCAAATGTTCTTTTCCCGACCGCCTACACAAAAAGCAAAAGGATAGTTTTTTCTAAGAAGGCTTTGTTGTAGATTTGCATTAGTACAAATTATGATACTTCTAATCAAAAATCATCCCTTCGCACATCGAAGGCATTTTTATGAAAATATTAGTTACAGGCGGAGCGGGTTTCATTGGCTCCCATACAGTAGTTGAACTTCACAACGCAGGTTTTGAGTCTATTATTTTAGATAACTTTTCTAATTCTGAAAAAAAATCGCTCGCAGGAATTGAACAAATTATTGGTAAGTCAGTCAAATATTATGAGGCTGATATTAATAATTCTACTATCTGGGACAAAGTTTTTACCGAACAGAAAATTGATGGAATTATTCACTTCGCCGCTGCAAAAGCCGTGGGTGAATCCGTAGAAAAACCCCTAAAATATTACCGAAATAATGTTTCTGCTACCGTTTTGATGTTAGAGAAAATGTTGGAGCATCAGGTTAGTAATTTAGTTTTCTCATCCTCATGTACAGTTTATGGCGAGCCTGATTCTTTACCAGTTACTGAAAATTCAGTCGTAAAACCTGCCACATCTCCCTACGGAAATACAAAACAAATTTGCGAATCCATCATAAAAGATACTGTCCAGAGTACCAATGCCTTACAAGCTATTTCCCTTAGATATTTCAATCCTATCGGAGCTCATGAAAGTTGTTTAATTGGTGAATTACCTTTGGGTCCACCCGCCAATCTTGTCCCATTTCTTACACAATCTGTGGCGGGTATTCGTGGACAATTATTGGTTTATGGTAATGATTATCCAACCTCCGACGGTACAGCAATCCGTGATTATATCCATGTAGTAGATTTAGCAAATGCACACCTATCAGCATTAAATTTACTACTGAAACAACCAGAAGGGCAATATTACGATTTTTTCAATATCGGAACGGGCAAAGGAAGTTCGGTTTTAGAAGTTATAACTGCCTTTGAAGAAGCAACCAATTTAAAAGTAGATTATGCCATAAAACCTCGTCGTGATGGTGATGTTATTGCCGTTTACGCAGATTGTACAAAATCAAAAGCAATTTTAGGTTGGCAAACTGAAAAAACGCTCAAAGATGCTTTGGGTGATGCTTGGAATTGGCAAAAGAAAATAACCCCATAAAATTGAATCCTAAAAAACAAATGAAAAAATTACTAATCACAGGCGGAGCGGGATTTATTGGTTCTCACGTTGTACGACTTTTTGTTACCAAATATCCAGAATATCAAATCGTAAATCTTGACAAATTAACGTATGCAGGAAATTTAGCGAATCTCACAGATATTGAAAAT
>JACMRQ010000325.1 GCA_014376355.1 Arcicella sp.
CATGGCGAAAGCCAATGCTGTCATGTATCGAAATCTTGAAAGCAAACCTTGGAGTTTCATGTGATAAAATGTTTAAATGATTTTAATGTTTTGTGAGGATATAGGCAGTTCACTGGTAATCAATTACTCAATACATTTCTATGGATATGATGAGAGTTGTGAAATAAAATCCATGCCTTTCCTTGATGGATTTTCCCTTTATTATACACCTGATAAGTATGAATACTTATCAGGTGTCTTTACAATTATTTACTATCTTAAAATAGTGAAGTATCTTACAAATGGTGCTGCATCCACTTTCTCACCCGTGGCTTTGAAACGGGTTACCATGTAGTAATAAGTTCCATCTGGTAATCCTTGACCATTTCCCAATACTCTCACCCCTGTGTTTGTTTCGCCTTTCCAATCATTTTTATAATCTTGATTTGCATAAACTACGCTACCCCAACGGTTGAATACCATCAATTCCACTTTTTCACCCAACTTAATTCCACCAATGACAAATCCATCATTGATACCATCACCGTTTGGCGAGAATCCTTTAGGAATGAAAAGAGTCGAATCTACTCCTACAATAGGAACACCTTTACAATAAATTGGAGTTTGTGCTGCTTCATCTGGGTTACCATCTCCATTAACATCGGGGTTCAATCCATTCGTTGAAATATCAAACGTTGATTTGGTTGAATCCAAAGCACTAACTGCCTTTGCAATAGCTTGAGTAAATATAGTTGAATTCACTGGTCGTCTAATATTTACCAAATACATAACCACAATACTATCCCCTACAGCTAAGAACGTGCTATCAGACCTCGTGATGGTTGAGTCAGTTGTTCCATTAAAAGTTTTACTAATTTTAGCATTTCCTTTAATTACTACTGGCGTACCTATCAACTTCCATGATTCTGATTGCTTACCAATTGTGTTTCCTAGATTAGTACATAAACGTACTTTAGTCAAATTACCTGTTCCGTAGTTCTTCGCAGTCATTATTAAAGTCACATTACAAGTGCTATCAGCTAATGTTATTGTATCAGATGAAGATGCCAAAGCTAAACCAATTGAAACTTCCTTAGTACCGCTACTAACATCATTCAATTTTACTGGCGTTGCCACATTATCATTCGATGGATCTTTATCTCCGTTAGCATCTGGATTCTGACCGTTAGTAGAGATGTCTTTGTAAATCAATAAGTCTGTACCAGTTGCCGTTCCAATTGCTACGTTATTATAGATTTTCTCGGTGTCAGTTGATGTTGCCGTATTCACTCTAACCGTTAAGTCAATAATTGCAGTATCACCTTTCGCTAAACTTGATGAATCTGGCACCAGTAAATCAGTAAATAATCCTGAACCTGTAAACTTCTTATTAACCGTTAAACCTGGCGTTGCGATGATGATTGGGATACCAATAATTTTCGCTCCTTTCACCGTGAATACTGCATCAAGACTATCTTTTACACTCAATTTAGTAATAGCATTTATACCCATATTCACAACTCTTATTCTATAAGGCACTGTCCAGTAAGTAGTTGAATCGTTCTTTAAAGCTATTATTAGTACTTCTTTTGCTAAACCGATTCTCGTGTTTTGTAAGTCGAAGCGTAATACCTCTTTCGCTTTCGCTCTCAGATTTTCATTACTTGTTGTTTTACCTTTAATCGCTGCATCACTAAAGAAGGGTCCTTTATTTCCACTCAACGTTATTTTCAGCACATATTTAACTGTATCACTTGCGTTTGGCAACATATAACTTCCAACTTTCACTAAATTAGAGTCTGTCTTGCTAAATAAGTCATTAATAATCAAGTTTGTACTTACGCCCGTATTTGGTTTTCCTAAAATCTCAACCGTTACAGGTGTTTTGAATATGTTAGCTACGTTATTCGTAAAGGTTACGTTTTTCAATGTATCCTTACAGGCGTTCTTAGCAATCAAACGATAGGTTACATTATAAACTCCGTCAGAAACTTTCGCCGTATCAATAATTGCCATTGTCAAATTGATGTTACAAATTGGAGGTACAAGCACTGAATCTTTAATAACCGTAATTGACGATACACTTGTATTGTTTGGCGTAATCAAATCCACTTTGCTTGAATTACAGATTCTCACGGTATTAGCAATCTTCCCTACGGTGGTAGCTTTTATTATGTAGGTAAATGTGCGAGTGTTTCCTTTACTTATAGTATCAACCTTGATGGTTACACTATCACCTGCTTTAATAACTCCCGTTCCAGAAACATAAGTCAAACCACTTGGTAATGGATTACATAATTGAACATTCTTGGAAATACCAGCTCCGTTATTGGTTAAACTAACAGTATAAGTTACGTTTTCGCCGACTTTGTAAGTTAATTTGTTGGCTACAATCACGACTCCTAAATCTGCGTATGTTGTATCAGATGCTGGTACTAAAACCACTGTTGAAACATTGTTTGCCAAGATTGGGTCTATTGGTGATGTTTTCGTAATCTTCGCAGTGTTGATGATTATCGTATCCTTATTCACTTTCGCCTTATACGTATAAGTTACTGTGCTACCCAATGTAATCGAAGTAGTTTCCACTCTCAAGGTATCTCCTTTTTGTAATGGGTCGCCTGATTGGAATGTCAAATATTTTGGTAAAATATTATCAACTACGATATTGGTTGCTACTTTCGGGCCGTTATTCGTTACTTTGATAGTAAATGTTACCACATCACCTTTCACAATTAACTGCTTATCAGCCGTCAATAATAGAGCCAGTTCAGCTTCATCTTTCGCTATTGCTGCTGTATCACCATTAATAATTACGAATGAAGCGTTATTAGAAGCAATGTTATCTTTCAATGAAGTAACAATTACAGTATTTGTAACAGTCGTTTTCACGTTCATTATTGCTACGTAAGCATACGTTTTAACTTGTCCTTTTTGTAATGAATCAAGGCTTATAATTATTGAACCTCCTGTTAGTACCTGACCCGTTGAACTTGAAACGAATGTCATACCAACTGGAATTGAGTTAGTTAATACTACTTGTTTCGCCGTTGCTGGACCGTTGTTGGTGAGTGATAGTAAGAAATTAACATTATCACCTACTTTCGCTGTTGTTTTATCCGATGTCATTACTATCGCTACATCAGCTACTGAATTATCAACGTCGCCTTTATTAACGGTTACCGTTCCAAAAGAACCCGTTCCATTGTTATTACTTGGATTCGGATCTTTCGTAGTGGTTGTTCCGCCTACTGCTACAACTGTTTCAGTTTTCGTATTCAAGACTGATTTGTAAATATAAACTTTCACACCGTCTTTCACTAAGCTATCCAATGTTCCAGTTAATAGACTTCCCAATTTCACCAAACCACCCGTCTGTGATACATAAGTTAGTGTACTTGGAATAATTGACGATAAAGTAATGCCTTTTGCTGTACCCAATCCGAAATTCATAACTGTTATTGTTGTTATTACGGTATCTCCTTTTGCGTAAGTTACTTTATCAGTTTTTATTGTAATCTGAAGATCAGCATCGCTCACTGAAGACCCATTACCATCTTTATTCTCAACCGTAATCTTAGTGCTTACTGAGAAACAACCTTGAGCATTTTTATAAAAGGTATAATAAACGCCTGCGCCCACGGCACTAGGATTTGCGATAGTTGTTGAACCTGAACTTGCTCCCGTTTTGAATACTAAAGTTGCACCCGTTGGCAAATTACTTACTATTAATTTATTCAAATCAACTGTTGTTCCTCGGTCAATTTTCACGCTATTGGCTACTGGTGCAATTGGGATTGTTAAATAGTTGACAATCGCTGTGTCTGATTGAATTGAACAACATTTGTTAGGATCAACCAATTTAAAGTAGTAAGATCCTGAACTTTTGATAACTACACTTCTTGTCCTTGCAAATGGCGTTGTTGTACTTGCACCTACTTCAAACCACATATAATTATATCCTGCAGTTGCAGTTAAAGTTACTGAATCTGATCCGCATGAATTCAAGTTTCCTGTGACTGTAATAAGCGGCTTGAATTTCACACCATTCATCGTCAATACCATAGTATCTGCTTTTGCTAAACACGGGCCGTTTCCGTCTGGGTCATTTGTACAGATAATCAATTTAACCGTTCCTGCCAATACATCCGCTAATGATGAGCGATAAGTGGCCGTTGGTGATAAGGGGTTATCAAATGAACCTGTACCCGTAGTTTTCCAAGTAATACTGGTTGCAGCACCTCCAAATGTTCCAGATAATTTGTATATTTTCTCTGCACAAATTGTGGTATCCGCACCTGCACTGACTGTTACTGGCATTTTAGTACAATCTTTTGGCGTACAATCTGTGCTTATATAAGTATTAATTACACCTGGTAAAGAATAACATCCCGTGCCAGTTTTCTCAAATACATAATACGTTCCAGTTGTTACTGCATTTGGACTTGAAACCAATGGAGATGTTGGTAACACACCTGTATGATATTCAAATATGCCTCCTGCTGATAAAGCTGATGTTACACCCGATGCTAAATCTACCGTTAAGAATGGACAGACATTATTCAAGTTCTTAGTTGTTGGTGTTTTGATACCCGCTCCAACTGTTACTGTAACTGGATTTGATTTACCACTCTCACAATTATCTAATTTACAGATGGCTGTGTAAGTAGTTGTTGCATTTGGTTTTGCCGTAATTACGTTTCCAACTTGACCATCATTCCAGATAATTGTACCCGAGCAATTTGTGGCAGTCAATGTTACTTGAATACCTTGACAAATTGAGGTTGCATTACAAGTAATTTGTGGTGCAGGAGGATTACCCACGTTCACCGTTGCCACACTTGATGCAATTGATGTGCAAGTTCCAATACTACAAGTGGCAGTATAGTCAGTAGTCTTTGAAGGTGTGACCGTTATGATTGCCCCCGTTTGTCCGTCTGACCATTTAACCGTTCCTTCACAACCTGTTGCGTACAAAGTAATTGTACTTCCAGCACATATTGTACTCGTTGCACAAGAGATAGTTGGTACGGATGGAACTGTTACTGTTACCGTTACCTTATTTGATTCTGGGCTATTACAAGTTCCTTGTTTACAAAATGCAGAATAGGTTGTTGTTGAATTTACAACTTCAGTAATTGTTACTCCTGTTTTACTATTCGACCATAAAACTGTTCCTGAAGAACAACCCGTTGCTGTCAATATTACCGAACCTCCTGCACAAACAATTTGTGGAACTGATGTTATAATGGGTGCATCTGGTGCTCCAACTTGAACCGTTACTGGTAATGATGTTTTCGCTTCTCCACAACCATCAACAGTACATTTCACCGAGTATATTGTTGTTATAGATGGTTTAACCGTAATGCTTGCTGTGGTTGCTCCATTACTCCATAATAAAGCTCCATTGCAATTATTAGCCGTCAATGTTACATCAGCACCTACACATATTTGTGCATTGGTTAATGTAATATTTGGCGTCGTGGCTCCAGGCAATACTGTTACTTTTACACTGGCAGAAGCATCCGTTGCACAAGCAACACCCGTACAAGTAGCTGTGTAAGTCGTTGTTTCAGTTGGTTTAACTTTAATACTTGGACTTGTCAAACCTCCTGTCCATGTGATTATTCCTGTACATCCTGCCAAAGTCAAAGTTGTTTCAGCACCTACACATATTGTCGCATTACTTGCCGAAGCAGTCAAGTTTAACACAACCGTAGGTTTAACCGTGATGGTTTTCTCATTTGATTTAGGACTCTCACAAGTGCCTGTCGTACAAGTTGCTGAATAGGTTGTTGTTACGGATGGTTTCAATGTTACCGTAGTGCCAGTGCTTCCATCCGACCATTTAACCGTTCCAGTGCAACCTGTTACCGATAATGTTACACTTTCTCCTACACAAAGCTCAGTTTTAAGGCATGACACTACTGGCGCTGGACCAGCAGTGTTTACTTTAATCGTTAACTCATTTGATAAATCAGACTTACAAGTTGATGATTCACAAGTTGCTGTATATTTTACGTCAGCAGTTGGCGTTACCGTTCTTGGTGAACCTGTTACGCCATCCGACCATTTTACAGTTCCATTACAGCCATTGGCTGTTAATGTCACTGAATTACCTACACATATTTCCGATTTATTAGCCGTAATTGTGGGTTTAGCAAAATCCGTTACGGTTATATCTCTCTTAATTGAGTTATCACTCACACAAGCTCCGATTGAACAAGTTGCAGTATATGAAGTAGAGACCAAGGGTTTCACCGTTACAACAACACCTTTCTGTCCATCCGACCAAGTTACTATTCCTGTTTCACAACCCGTTGCCGTTAATTGAACCGTTGAACCTAAACAAATCGTTGAAGTTCCTGAACTCACTATTGGAGGTCCTGGATTAGCTACTTGAACCGTTACTGGTAATGATTTATCTGAACTACAAACAATTGAGCTACAAGTTGCGTAATACGTTGTTGTTGTTGGCTTAACAATGATGGTTGCACCTGTTAAAGTTTTACTATCATAATACCATGTAACTTTACCCGTACATCCCCCTGCTGTCAAAGTTGAAGAACCACCCGTACACACAACTAAATTGGTTATTTTGATAGTTGGAATGGCAATTGGTTTAACCGTCAAAATAAATGGAGCAGAATTACCGCTCGTACAACCATTGACAGAACAAGTAGCTGTATATGAAGTAGTTACAATTGGAAAAACTGTAATAGTAGTAGTCTCCTGCCCAGTACTCCATTTCACTTGACCATTACAATTCATTGCTGTCATTGAGATTGTTTCACCTGGACAAATTTCTCCTTTTTGACAAACAATCAATGGAGGGTTTGGTTTCGGTGTTACAATTACATCAACCGATGCTAATGAACTTATACAATCGTATTCTTTACAGACTGCCTTGTATGTTTCCGAAACAGTTGGTTTCACGGTAATTTGTGGACCTGTTTGTTTTGGTGATGTTTGCCATTCAACTACTCCTGAGCAACCAGAGGCTGTTAAAGTAATAGATTCTCCAGCACAAATCTTGCTTGGCGAAGCCGATAATAATGGTGAATCTACTATAATCACTTTTACTTCTACTGCATTTGAAGATTCACTCTTGCAACTATCTTTCTTACAGTACACCACGTAGGTTTGGTTTGTCTTTGGACTTACCGTTATGCTGTTCGTGCTTCCGCCATTACTCCATACATATTCTGCTGAACCTACACAACCCGAGGCTGTTAATGTTACTTCTCCTCCCAAACAAATGGTTTTCAGCGTGCATCCACAAGCAATCGTTGGTTTTTCAATGTTACAAACGGGCGTTGAATTAATATATATGCTATCATCATCATCTTCATGTTTTACAGAAGCATTTCCTGGTGTTGAATTCGGATCTTTTTGATCTGATTTAGTTACTTCTGCTAAGTTGGTAATTTTACCAGGTGTATTAACTTTTGCTTTAAAGGTAAATACAGCGGTTGCTCCTTTGGCGATACTTGCCGCAAGTCCTGTCAATACCCCTGCACTTTCAATCAAAGTTGAAGAGCTTATATATGTCAAACCTACTGGTAGTTTATCTTTTATTTCAACATTAGTAGCAGTATTTGGTCCAGAATTCAACACAGTAATTGTATACTGAACTTCATCACCAATATTTACTTCAGTCTTATTAACCGTTTTTCTCAAACTCAAGTCAGCGATTTCAACGACCTTAATCGTTACTGTTGATTTATTATTATTTTTCTTCGTTGGGTCTTCGTTATTACCTGAAATTTCAGCCGTATTAACAACCATGCCAATTTTATTTAATTTTACTTGAATTAACAAGGCTTTAGTAGAACCTTTAGTCAAACTACCAATTGCCCACACACCTGTTATGTTGTTATATTCTCCTGTTGGTATTGAGCTCACATACGTGGCTCCCGCAGGGAGAATATCATTTACTTTTACATCTGTTGCATTAGTCGTTCCGATATTTTGTGCTTCAATTGAGTAAGTGGCTGTTTGACCTAACAAATAGTCAGGAGTCGTAATCCCATCTGGTGTATATATCTTTTTGATTACTACTAAATCTGTCAAACAGTTCTTCACAATGAATGAAATTGAAGACCGCTCACTTACACAACCATCTGGCGTTGTTGCATCTGCATAATATGTATAAGTTCCTTCCGCTGATGGAGATACCACAAAACCTTCAGCATTGTTAACAATACCAAGTGGCAATGAACTGGTTGCGGTTGCATACCATTTAACTATATTTCCTTGACTAACTGAGAATAGCTTATTGCTATCTCCTAAACAAATTACCTGATTACATCTCAAATTTTCTGGTGCAATAGGTTTTGCTTTGAAAACTAAAGTAGTTTTTGCCAAAGCTGCAATACATACACCATCTGGGTCATTTGTTGTAAATGTAAATTCTACCGAACCTTTCAGTACATCAGCCGCTGATGGGGTATATTTTGCCGTTAAAATTGCCGCATTATCAAAAATCCCCGTTCCGTTTGAAGTCCAAGTTCCACCAGATGCACTACCACCAACAACTGCTTTCAATTGAATTGGTGTTGTGTTTCCGCAAACAGAAGGTATTACAGGCACTGCAACAATAGCTGGTTCTATACAAGGACAAGGGTTAATATTTACAGTTACTGAAACACCTCCGCTGTAACAGCCTGCCGTTGATTTGGCAAAAGCGTAGTAAGTACCCGCACCTACAGTAGTTGTATTTGTAATGATTGCCGAAGCTACATCGTTAGCAACATGCCATTCAATCGTGCTTCCGGAAGAAATTGCTGGGATGGCATCTGCTAAATTAACTGTTTGCAAGTTCTTACTACAATCATTCGCAATTGAAGATTTAGTAATTGGATTTTCTGGTTTTGGATTAACCGTGATTGTGACTGAACCACGTTTACTTGTACAAGCACCTGGCACAACCAAAGTAGTTTCAACATAGTAAGTAGTGGTAACTGCTGGCGAAACTTCAATTGATTGGGTTATTGCAAATGGTGTTATAGCAGTTGCTGATGAAAACCAAGCATAAGAAATACCTAATAAAATTGGTCCTTTATCTCCCAAAATCACTTTAGAACCAGCACAAATTGTTGCTCCTGCAATTACGGGTGAGTCTGGATTTGGGTTCACATTGAACTTAACTCCCGTTGCATCTAATACTGCACAAATACTTTTCTGAACAATATATGAAATTAAATCTACCCCTTTTGTCGTACCTAAAACGATGGTAGATAAGTCAAGATAGCTTCCATTGGCTGAATTACCGTCATACACTAAAGTATGAATTCTGTATTCACCTGTTGAAGTTAAGTTGAAAGTCGGTGTATTAGCAATCTGCTGAATTACTAAATCAGCCCCTTTTGTCAACACATATTTTATTGAATATCCCGTTGGAATGATTGGTGGTACAGTAGTCGTTGCTGATAACACCACTGAACCACCCGTCGGTAAACAGAAGTTTGGCGTATTTGTGGTTAAAGTTCCTACATTGATATTGCAATTTGTTATAATTCCCGCATCAATATCTAAATTGTCTTTAGCTTTTCCAGTTCCTTCGACATCAATTGGAATGATTGGGGAGAAACCATCTGTACCAGCAACAGAACTTGTTGAAGGTGTTCCTGCTCCTGTTGGAGAGAATGTTTTACCAGCAGGAATAATAAATTTTACCTTGTAATTATCTGTTTGAAGAGAAGCAAATAAATACTTGCCATTTACATCTGTAATAGCGGAATCTACTTTCGTGATACCATCTGCTTTGTATAAAATTACTTTTATGCCTGGTATTGGAGTATCCCCTGTATTCTGGATTCCATCTTTATTATTATCACTAAAAACAAAATCACCAATTGAACCAAGTGGTCCATAAATAAATTTAATTGGACAACACCCCGTAATTGGACAATTTTTATTGTTAGCTGAAAACGTAAATTCTGTGTAAGAAGTAATATCTGTAATCTTAATGTTCCCAGAACCATCATTCAGAAGAACAACTCCAGGTGTTGTTGCCGTTACTGCGGTTGGTACACCATTTCCAACTTTTTTGGTCCAAATCACATTTGTGTAACCCGTTGGAAGAGCAGTAATGAATTCGTCTCCCTTATAAAAATAATCTTCTATTGAAAAACATACTGCGTCTTGGTCATCTTCATTAATATCATGGTTATTTGGGGAAGAATCTATATCTACTTCAATTTCTTTGGTAATCTCCGCAGTGTTAAACCACAGACCTCGCTTTACAACAGTTGCAACAATTATCATCGTCAATTCGGTAGGAGCTGCGCTAACTTCACCAACATTCCATATAATAGTTGTGATACCAGCAGTTGTAGAATTTGAGGTAGAACCTATCCCACCTACACTCACCGTTTTGAGGGTAACGCCAATGGGGAGAATATCAGTAATTTCAACACCAGTAGCTTTTATTATTCCGTCATTCCTAACCTTTATAGTATAGGTTACGTCCTGACTTATTGTTGGGTTTTGTGTACTAATTGTTTTCTTAATCGACAAATCAGTAAACGCTGTTAATCCGACTGAGCTTGATTGTGCCAAAGTTTCGAACGATGTCAAAAACGTTAAAAATAGTACACTAACCCATGAACACATAGCTTGTTGATTGAACACATTACTACTGAGTAGTTTAGAGCCATCTAAATTCGATAAAATGCCAGAAACCCTTATAATAAGACCAAGAAGGTCATTTTTTTTCGGAGCGGCACAAACTATTACCGATAGAAAATTCTTGAATAGCCCCAAAAATCGCCCACAAAGCGCTTCCTCACTACTCGTAATCGCTCGTCTTAGGTAAGTAAAAAGATTCATTTGCTGATTGTTTATTTGATAATTTGTATGCAAAATATGTGATTTTTCTCTAATCACACCAACTGAGATATACGTCTCAACTACGGCATATTTCTCTTTAATAGGATGTAAGTGGCTATCATTCATTGATTCCTCAGTAATCAGGAGTTCAACTATTGACTTTATATTTTCCCGATGAGAAAATAGTTGTTTTAATTTATTGAACAAATCTTTGATAAAAAGAAACTTATATTCTTTCACATCTGATTTGGATATTTTAGTAAGTTTCGGTTAGTTGCTTGCACAATCAGTGAACATAAAGGTTTCTTCCACCTGTTGCTTACTTTATTAGTTTCCTAAACCTGTTCATTCTCGGATTATGGTATTTTGCTATAATCTAAATATACTTTTTCATAGTTTTGAATGAAAATATTATATTGAAACGATTTCACCGAATACTCTATGAATATTGCGCCAAAACTGTGCCAAAAGACACACCATTTTAGAGATTAATACAATTAAACCAATACACAACCAGTAAAAAGCTCTAAAACATTGAAAATAAACACATTGACGACACTTTTCAGTGTCATAATGTATTTATAAATCTTTTTATAAGCAAGTATTTAAACTAATGATTACAATTCTACCTTAAAATAAATCTCAGAAATTTGACGAAAATTATGCCAAAACACTTTCAATAGAATTTATTGAAAATTTGAATTTTTTGTAAATAAAACAAAGAAAAATGTGCTAAAACAAGCCATCTAAAAATTTGGCAACGTCAGCAAACGATACCTAAATTAAGGTATAAGAAGGAAATTCGAGAAAAGTATAGTTTTAAAATGCGAGCGAAGGCTTTCTGTAATTGCTGTATGCTTTCGAATGCAAATGTTGTATGTTTTTTTTAAAATAACAATTTTTTTTGATATTTTATATTTTTTTGATAAAAGAAAATGTCTAAACACAAACTAATATACTATCTAATATGCTTATCTAATACGCCTACAATCATTTATTTAACAAAGTATTGCCCTCAGTAGTTAAAAACATCATCATTAAAATAACTTCAAAGTACCGATAAATTGTTGTAAACCATGACAATCATAGACAACCTAAATTACTACTAACGGATGATTTTGATAAGTATCAAAGACTTGCCAGTTGTAAATAATAAATATTGACTTTTACTAATCTTATTGGTCTCATATCTAATTAAACTTTTGAATATATTTTAAATCATGAAGCAATAACCAAAACATTATTCATGTAATCTTCTGCAGATGGGGACAGACGAATTAATACAAACTTTAAAAAAGTGTCGCAAGAACGACCGAAATGCACAGCGAGAACTTTACGAAAGTTTTTATCGCTTTGGATTGTCTGTGTGTTTACGTTATGTTGCAGACATTGAAGTTTCACGAGAATTACTGAATGACGGTTTTATGAAGGTTTTTACAAATATTGAACAGTATAAACCTGAGTATCCTTTTGTCAGTTGGTTTAAACGAATTCTAATAAATACTTGTATTAATCACCTCAGAAAATCTCATCAAAATGTGCCAACGGCTGAATTAATGGAAGCCCAAGATGTGGGATTTGAACTGGATTTATTTGGAAAATTTTCGGTTGACGAAATTGGACATTTGATCCAACAACTTTCTCCGTCCTACAGAACCGTTTTTAACCTTTATGTTATTGAAGGATTTGAACATAAACAGATTGCAGAAATGTTGGGAATTTCTATTGGCACCTCACTTTCCAATTTACACAAGGCAAGAAAAAAATTACAAGAATTGATTTTAATTAATGAATTGTAAAGATTTAATAAATGTGTGGTGAAGAAAAGGATAAAAAGGAATAAATGAAGTAAATGAAGATAAGGTTGAAAGATAGGGATTTAAAAAATCTAAAATAAATATTCTATTGCTAAAATATGCTGCTGCTTTGACACACAATGATACTTGAATTTTAAAATAATGGAAGAGAATAACGATTTTGATAAATTATTTGGATCCAATCTCCCGAATTTTGCTGATAGAGACTGGCGGAATTTAGAGGGACAATTGGAACAGCACGACCTAAAAAGAAAGTTTTCGAGGTTGATGTGGACTTTACCCGCTGTTGGTGCGGTAATGATGGCAATTTCTGGAATTTTGTATTATCAATTAACTAATACAAGAGAGCAGTTGAGAACATTGGAGAATAAATTGGTTAGTGCATATAATCACAAAAAATCCGTTCCAGAAATTAGCCCTCAGAAAATTATCATGCACGATACGATTTATAGGCAAGTGGTAGTCAGGCAAATTATTCGAGAAATTCAACCACACATTTCAAATATAACCAACAATCCAGATTACCTAAATTCAGCAAAATTTGAAGATAACATTACTAAAGATCAAGTTATTATAGAAAGAGAAAAGTATATTGGAATTAATAAATTAATGGGTAAAATCACAAAATCCAATTCTTTGAATTTTCCGATGACAGCAGATTTATTAAAATATAAAGTAATTGAGTTTCCGGAGGATTCGTTGGTGGAAAACAATCACTTTTCTTTAATTCCAAACTCTGTAAGTTTTGGCATTATGGGCGGAATTCAAAAGCCGATTGGTGATGACTTCGAAAATAGTGGAGGTCGAGAAATTGGATTAAGAACGGTATTAGGTTATAATAATAGTAAAGGACAGGAACGTTGGGGAGTTGTTCTGGATTTTCAACAAAGTAACTTATTTTTTGACAATAATAGAAGAGACCATTTTGATAAATTTGGATCTCCCCCAAATCCAAGACCAAATGGAGAGATACCCAGTAAAGTAGGTATTCCAAAATTTTCATCTTATAACATTGGGTTAGGATTACGCTATAATTTTTTATTTAGTGAAAAAATAAAACCGTATCTAGGGGCGGGATGGATTGTTCAAATACCGAATCAATACAACATTGACTTTCATTATATAGATCAATCAATTCAACCTGATACTCGAAAACAAAAGTCAATTAATCATTTATTGGGTATAAATACAGGAATCAATATAGTATTATCTAAGCATTTAGCTTTAAATAGTGAAGTATATTTTCAATCACAACTCTTGAATAACCCGAATCCTTTGGATGCACAAACTGTTTTAGGTGGGCGAATTGGCGTGAATTATCGTTTCGGGAAATAACCCGTTTTTTAAATATCTAATCATCATAAAAATGAAAGTAAAAGTGTTATTAGGGCTATTGCTGTGGGGAAATACATTGAGTGGATTTTCGCAAAATATGAAATCTGAACCTATTTTCGGGACAGTAGTTGAACGAAAAATTCAGAAGGATTCTACTAAAAAGAAGTCTTTCAATCTTCTAAAACCCGCCTTTTTACGAGTTGGCGCTATGGGTGGAGCATTGATTGGATTTGAAAATACCAATAATGATAACGTTGGTGGTACAAGTGGTTTGAGAGTAGAATATGGCATCTCAAATAAGTGGTCGGTGGTAGGTGAGCTTCAAGGAAATTACTTCAAAGGTACTACTTTTTCAACGGCTCAAAGTTCATTAGGAATTAATTGGATGCCTTTTAAAAGCAGAAGACTACAACCTTATTTTGGCGTTGGTGGTGGTATTGGATTTGGAAGAGGACGAAGCGAAAAAAGAAATCGTGAAGTATTTGACGGCTGGTTCGACAATAGGCATGAAAATAACCAAGAAATTCAAGGTTTCGCCATTGCACGAACAGGCTTAAATTACGTGCTTTTTAGGAAAATAATTGCAACCGTGGAAACTGGATATCAATTACCTTTCAACAATAATAATTCAAATGGAGGATTGTCAGTAAGAGTTGGAGTTTCATATCAATTTGGGAAAAAGAAAACAAAATTAATCTAAAATATTTCATAATATAGAGTTTAAGTGATTTAGAAACGCTACAAAGATTTTTGTAGCGTTTTTTGTTTGTAACCTTAAAACCATACGCTCTGAATAAAGATTTTGGAAATAAATTCTTTATAGAATAAACGTAATTATCAGGCAACCAAGATTTGCAATATTTTCACCATTTCACTGTAAAGGTATGTATTTGCTTCATTTCATCAAATTGATACATAATTTTTAATCCATATTGTTCGGCAATTTGTTTGACGATTGCCAAGCCTAAACCCGTTGATTCTGGGTATTTGGGATGCTTAACAAAACGATTAAAAAGTTGCGTTTCTGGAAATGGCAATTTATCTCCTTCATTCCTAATTGTCAATTGTCTATCTATTAAAGTGCAAGTCAAATCACCCGATTTTCGGTTATACCGAATGGCATTTTTCAAGAGATTTCCAACCAAAATTTCTGCTAAAAATGGATTAATTTCTAAGGTTTGATTGGGCTGAATTTCTTGATGAATACTGATGTTTTTGTGTTGAGCAAATTCTTGATACATCTCTAAAAGATTACTCACTAAATTACTCAAATTGACTTCCTCAATTTCCGAGAATTGGTTATTTTCAATTTTCGTTAAAAGCAATAATGATTTATTCAGTTGAGATAATTTTTGGAGCGAATCCATTGATTTTTGGATGTGATTTACTTCTTTCTCAGGCAAATTTTCTGATCCTAGAAGTGTCTCTAATTCTGCTAAAATTACGGCAATTGGTGTTTGAATTTCGTGGGATGCGTTTTCGGTAAATTCCTTTTGTAAAATAAATTGTTTACTGATTCGCTGAGTCATTTGGTGTAATGTCTGATTAAGTAAATTAAATTCTTCGATCGCTTCTTTTTTAAAAATAGAAGGCGTTGATTTATTGAGTTGATAATTTCGTAAGTGGTCAATTATTTCATAAAAAGGTTTCCATAATTGGCGATAAATCAAGAAATTTATTAGTAATAATAGTAGCAAAAATCCTAAAAAATAAATCCCTAAGCCCCAAGATAATTTAGTAGAAATTTCTTCAAATTCTTCGTAAGATTGAGTGATGATTACTAAAAAATTTTGCTGTGCGTTATGAACAGTAGCTCGCAAAACTCTAATCCTAACTTCATCGTTATTTCGTAAATCTATCTCTGTAGAATCAGAAAAAATTTGCTTTATTTTTAACGAAAAGGGAACAATTTGAAGATGTGGGTTATCATCTAAATCTCCCAAAACAAAAGCTTGATTTTGGGAGATTTTCAATTTTTTTTCAACTTTTTTAAAGTGTGAAATCAGTAATTCGTCAATCTCATGAATAGTTGATTTATGGATAAACCAGTTTAAAGTAAACACGCCAAGTATGGCAATCGGGAATGATGCTAAACAGAGATAAATTGCTGTTTTTGATAGTAATTTCATTAAGTTTTATACAAAAATATTTTATTTTTCAGAAAAAATGTACCCTGCACCATAACGAGTTTTCACGTAGTCAGGACAACCTTTTTCAATCAATTTTCTACGTAAATTTTTGATATGAGTATAAATAAAATCATGCGAATCTGCCAAATCCATTGAGTCGCCCCATAGGTGTTCGGCAATGGCAGATTTTGAAAGAATTCGGTTTTTATTAGAGATAAAAAATATTAATAATTCGTATTCCTTTCGGGTCAATTCTACTATTTCATTTTTGACAAAGACTTCTTGATTTTCTGGTGAAATACTAATTTCTTGAAAAGTAATTTTAGGATTTCCTTCAAAAAATCTTCTCCGTAAAACTGATTTTATTCGGGCATTTAATTCGGACAAATGAAAGGGTTTTGTGAGATAATCATCTGCCCCTAAATCTAAACCGACAAGGCGATCATCTAAAGAATTTTTCGCTGAAACAATCACTATACCAACATTGGTTTTTTCTTGTTTTAATTCCTTAATAATATCCAAACCGCTACCATCTGGAAGTGTGATGTCCACCACCAAACAGTCATAATCATAATCATTTATTTTCTCAACGGCATCTCTGAATGTGTTTGTCGTTGAAACTATGTAGCCTTCTTCCTCCAAATAATGTTGCATCGACAACAATAATGAAGGTTCATCTTCGATTAACAGAATTTTCATGTTGCTAATTTCGGGAATGATTTTGAAGAAAATCTGATTATTTTAAACCAAATTTTAATTTCCTAAATTATTAGAATAAGATTTACATAAAAAAACAGACCTTCAGCGTTCCGAGAAACCATGAAAGTCTGTTTTAATATACCAATTTCCCAGATTCTAAATTGTCATTACCCATCCACGAGTATCAGCAATTTTTCCAGTTTTAATATTATCAATCTCCGTAAAAACTCTACGTGAAAATGAGTTAGCCGATTGTGCGGGTAATTCATAATCTACTCCGTCAAATCCAATGGTTGCGATGGGTGCAATTACGGCAGCCGTTCCCGCTCCAAATGCTTCTTGAACTCGCCCAGAAGTAATTCCTTCGGTTAATTCTTTGATAGACAATTGACGTTCTTCCACTTCCATCCCAAAATCACGAGCCACTTGAATTACTGATTTACGGGTAACCCCGTCCAAAATAGTATCCCCCGTTGGAGCAGTAACTAATTTTCCATCAATTACAAATAATAAGTTCATCGTTCCAGCTTCCTCAACGTATTGATGTTCAGAGGCATCCGTCCAAATAATTTGGTCGTAACCTGCATCAGTTGCCAATTTTGTTGGGTATAAAGATGCTCCATAATTACCCGCATTTTTTGAGAAACCTACGCCTCCGTGTGCCGCACGAATGTATTTTGTTTCCACTCTAACACGAATTGGTTTGGTATAATATGCCCCAACAGGACAAGTAAAAATCATAAATTTATAGCCTTTCGATGGACTTACACCCACGTATCCATCGGTTGAAAACATGAAAGGACGAATGTACATTGAACATCCTTCTTTGGCAGGAATCCAAGCAGAATCTAAACGAAGAAGTTCAGAAAGCCCTTCCATGAAGATTTCCTCCGTCACAGCAGGCATACACATACGCTCGGCAGATTTATTTAAACGCTTCCAATTTTCTTCTGGACGAAAAACCAAAATCTCACCTGATTCACTTTTATAGGCTTTCATACCTTCAAAAATCGCCTGTCCATAATGCAAAGACATCATAGCGGGCGAGAAAGTAATATCACCAAAAGGAATAATTTGAGGCGTTTGCCATTCTCCATTCTGATAATCTACCGACAACATATGGTCGGAGAAAGAACGCCCAAAAATAAGGTTGTCAAAATCAATTGTATCAATTCTCGATTTTTCAATCGGATGAATATCAATTTGCAAGGTATCTGTCATGTTAATTTAGTTAATCTTTGTTGATAATAAGAATGTAAGGAACTGGATTACTCAAAATTAATTATTAACTGTTCATTATTAATTATATTCTCGGTTTCCACGAAATTTCCTCTATATTCAAATCTTTAATCATTATTCGACATAAAACAAAAAGGTAATCCGACAAACGATTTAAGTATCTAATTACCAAATCATTAACTTCTGTTTCTTGGGAAAGACGAACAACTATTCTTTCGGCTCTTCTACAAACGGTTCGGGCAAGATGTCCAAATGAAACCGATTGGTGACCACCTGGAAGAATAAAAAATCGCATCGGTTCAAGGCTTTCATCCATCCTATCCATTTCCTTTTCCAACAATTCAATATCGCTCTCATGAAGATCTGGAATACGTTTTTTAGTCTGTTCTGGTTCAGATGCTAAAATTGAGCCAATCGTAAAAAGTCGGTCTTGAATTTCTTTCAAAATATCTTTTCTGTCATTATTGACCGCTTGATCACGCACTAAACCTACATAAGAGTTCAATTCGTCAACCGTTCCGTAGGCTTCTATTCTGAGTTCGGTTTTTGAAACTCGAGTACCCCCTACTAAAGAAGTTTGCCCTTTATCGCCTGTTTTTGTATAGATTTTCATTATCACAAAGCTACATTTTTTTAATAAAATATCATGCAAAAAATAAAAATTAATTGTCATAACAACTAATTTTTATTTTTGACTATTGTATTTCATTATTTTCATTAGAAATCTTGGAGGTTGTGGCGTAATTTTGTGAAAAAATTTTACATTAAATTATTAGTGGCTTTGTCTTGACGGAGTTTTTTTTAACCCTTGATTACTAACCATTAATTCCTAAATATGAGCATAGAATATTTTATTTCAAGGGTTGGACGTTATCTGTCCATTTTTGCCTTTATCATTATACTTTTATTTACTTACCGTGGATTGCCCGATCCCGCAGCCGTACATTTTGGGACGAATGGACGAGGAGATGGTTTTTTACCGAAAAATGAGATTTTTTATCTTTTTGGTAGCGTGATGCTTGCCCTAAATATTTTGGTGGTTTTGTTGGTAAGCAGTGTCAAAAAATTACCCATACGAGCCTTCGGTTGGATTCCAAATAAGGTATGGCTCAACGACAGAAAACAGTTAATAGAAGTTATTTTAAATTGGTTAAATTTCCTTCCGATGATTGTTAATACCTTCCTATTATTAATCTTAAGAGCATTGTTAGCATTGAATGACGAGCGTACTTATAAAACAGATTATACATATTTGCTGATAATGGGCGTGGTTTTAATTTTAATGTGGATTTTTTATTTACCGATTAGGTTACTTTTTACAATTCCGAAAATTATTGAAGATTAAACTTTGATAGCCCACGGATTCAAAGGACGAGACCGTGGACTATTTTACAAATATGCAGAACATTAAACTCTCCGATTATACCTACGATTTACCCGATGAACGCATCGCAAAATTCCCTTTGTCTAAACGTGATGAATCTAAATTATTGGTTTATCAGCGAGGTGAAATCTCTCATACAGTTTTCAAAAACATTACCGATTATCTACCCAAAAATAGTCTTTTGGTCTTTAATAATACCAAGGTAATTCCTGCCAGAATTTACTTCCAAAAATCCACAGGGGCAGTTATTCAACTTTTTTTATTACATCCAATTATTCCAACGTCCGTAATTAATTTGGCAATGGAGGTGACAAATTCCTGTGTATGGGAGTGCATGATTGGAAATAAAAAACGTTGGAAAAAAGGCGATATTTTAAGCCAGATTTTAATGATTGATAATCAGGAAGTTGAAGTGAAAGCCGAGATTTTTGATGAAGAAAAAAATCATGTAAAGTTATCTTGGGAAAAAGCAGAAAGTGAAACCTTTGTAACTGTTAACAATACCCTCAAATTTGTTGACTTAATCCAATTTCTCGGTCAAATTCCGCTTCCTCCTTACCTAAATCGTGAGGCAGAAACGGCTGATTATGAGACTTACCAAACCGTTTATAGTGAGAAAAAGGGTGCAGTTGCAGCACCGACTGCTGGCTTACATTTCACGCAAGAAGTTCTACAAAATCTTGAAAAACAAGGCATTAAACAAGAATTTCTTACGCTACATGTGGGGGCAGGAACATTCCAACCAATTAAAGTGGAAAATGTTATTGAGCATAAAATGCACAATGAGCAAGTAGTCTTTACGAAGAAAAATATTGAAAATCTCTTGGCTAATCTTGGTAATATTATACCTATTGGCACGACTTCAATGCGAACATTGGAGAGCATTTATTGGTACGGGGTAAAATTTTTGAAAGGCGATAATTACCCTTTATTGATTGAAAAATTGTATCCCTATCAACATGAAAATCTACCATCTACAGAGGAATCTTTGAAGGCTATTTTGAAGGAAATGGAGAGAAAAAACATAGAGGAAATTACAGCTGAAACGGAAATTTTTATCTTTCCAAGTTATCAATTTAAACTTTGTAAAGGAATTATTACCAATTATCATCAACCAGAAAGTACCCTAATATTGTTAATTGCCGCATTAATTGGTGAAGATTGGCGAAAAGTTTATAAAGAAGCAATTACAAAAGATTATCGGTTTTTGAGCTACGGAGATTCTTCTCTTTTACTCCCCTAACTTCGCTTTAAATTCATCCCTTCTTTTATCTTTCTTTCGGTAGGATTTTCTTGTGGTTCATAAAAGGTTTTAGCTTTAATTTCATCGGGCAAAAATTGCTGTTCTACGTAATTCCCTTCGTAATTATGGGCGTATTTGTAGTTTTTTCCATAATCCAATTCCTTCATTAATTTGGTTGGAGCATTGCGTAAATGAAGCGGAACGGGCAAATTCCCTGTCTGACGCACTAACGCCAAAGCATTATCAATTGCTAAATATGCTGAATTACTTTTGGCGGAAGTTGCCAAATAAATCACTGTTTGCGAGAGAATAATTCGTGCTTCGGGCAAACCAACTACCCGAATAGTTTGAAAACAAGTATTTGCCATCAAAAGAGCATTCGGATTAGCAAGCCCAATATCTTCCGAAGCTAAAATCATCATTCTTCTGCCAATAAATTCAATGTCTTCGCCCCCTTCAATCATCCGAGCGAGCCAATAAATAGCGGCATCAGGGTCAGAGCCTCGAATGGATTTAATGAAAGCCGAAATAATATCGTAATGTTGCTCACCATCTTTGTCGTACAAAGCGATGTGTTGTTGTAATTTATCAACAACCATCTCATTGGTAATTTCCAAAACCTCCTCGCCTTCGTTGAAAGTCGTAACTAATTCCAAAATGTTATACAACTTCCGACCATCTCCGCCCGAAAATTGTAACATGGCTTCGTATTCTTTAACAACGACCTTTTTATGCTTCAAGAAAACGTCCTTTTCTAAGGCTTGATTGACTAAATAAATTAATTCTTCTTTGCTCAGAGGTTTGAGAACATAAACCTGACAACGAGACAAAAGTGCCGAAATAACCTCAAACGAAGGATTTTCTGTAGTTGCCCCGATTAGTGTAACAATTCCTTTTTCAACCGCACCCAACAATGAATCTTGTTGAGATTTTGAAAAACGGTGAATTTCATCAATGAACAAAATTGGTGAAGGACTATCAAAAAACTGTTGCTTTTTGGCTAAATCTATTGTTTCTCGAATATCTTTCACGCCCGAATTGATGGCAGAAAGCGAATAAAAAGGACGTTTAAGCGCCTTTGCTATAATACTCGCCAACGTAGTTTTACCAACACCTGGAGGTCCCCAAAGGATAAAAGAAGGCACACGACCAGCCTCCACCGCCCGACGAAGTACGGCTTTTGGACCCACCAAATGTTGTTGCCCGACATATTCATTGAGCGTGTCAGGACGCATTCTTTCGGCTAATGGTTGCATAAGATTAGATTATAATTAAAACCGAAAACGGATAAATTCAAAAACTTCACCTTTCTTAAATACCTGATTTTCAGCGGGTAATTCCACAAATCCATCACAATCTGTTAGATTTGCAAAGTCAGCAGAACCACTACCTTCAAAAGGTGTAGCCATTAATTTTCCCTCTTGAAAATACGTTTTTACGGGTACAAAGTACGTTAAATCGGGTTTGAAAAATAGGTCTTTATCCAATATTACCGATTCATTTTTACGTTCTAAAAAGTATTTACAAAAGCATAAAAACGTAGAAACTGGATTCCCTGGTAAGGCAAAAACGGTTTTACCTTCGTCCGTTTTTCCAAACCAAAAAGGTTTTCCTGGCTTTTGAGCAACTTTGTGAAAAAGCTTTTTTACGCCTAAATCAGTTAGAATTTCGGGAACAAAATCCTTCTTCCCTGCCGATACTCCTCCGCTCAATAAGATAACATCATGGTTCGATAAAATTTCTTTCAGTTTATTAAATAGCAATTCTTTGTCATCAGTCAAATGAAATAAATTTGCCTTCACTCCTACCCTTTCCAAAGCCGCCGCTAATAAATAAGAGTTAGACATTCTGATTTGATAAGGCAAAGGATTTACCGTAATTTCTACCAATTCATCGCCCGTAGAAATTACAGCCACGCTCGGAGGCATTTGAACTTTCACAATCGTTTTACCAGCCGATGCCATTACGGCAATTTCGGGTGGAGAAATTTTTAAGCCTTTTTTTAACAAAGTATCTCCTGCTTTTCGGTCATCACCTTTACGATGAATATTTTGCCCTGGTAAAATTTCTGTTAAAGGAATTGTAATTTTAGCAATTTTCACGCCATCAATTTCTTGAATGTCAACGTCTTCATAACGAATAACAGTATTACAACCCGAAGGCAAAACTGCACCAGTCATTACTTCGATGCAGTTTTCGGGGCTTTTAAGGAATTTCTGAGATTCACCAGCGAATTGAGTGAATTCAATTTTGAAACTCTCCACTTTCTGATTTATCGCAATTCCATCCATCGCCACTCTATCAAACGGAGGAAAATCTCTATCAGCGAAAATATCTTCGACCAAAATTTTACCTAAACTTTCCAAAAGGGGAACTTCTGAAATATTAGGTACGAAGGCATTTGCTTCTACTATTTTTAAGGCTTCTTTTACGGAAATCATGTCTTTATAATACGGATAACCTTGTCCGTAAAATGATTTAATTACGGACAAGGTTATCCGTATTACAAACTATTTATCTTTGTGCAAAAATAACAATTCTCTCGAACAAAACTGATTATGTCGTCATTTACTCATTTAGATAACAACAATAACCCTTCAATGGTTGATGTCTCCGAAAAATCCATTACCAAACGAACCGCCACAGCTCAAAGTATCGTGGTTTTGACGGATGAAATAATTGCCAATTTTAAAGATGGCGACCTCCAAACCAAGAAAGGATCAGTTCTCCAAACCGCCATTATTGCGGGAACAATGGGAGCAAAAAAGACCTCCGATTTGATTCCACTTTGTCACCCTTTAGGTTTAGACTCTTGTAAATTTTACATAGAAGTATCTGGAAATGAGATAATTATTCAATGTACGTGTTCATTAACTGCCAAAACGGGCGTTGAAATGGAAGCACTCATGGGTGCAAGTATTGCAGCTTTAACTGTGTATGATATGTGCAAGGCTTTTTCACACGATATTGTAATTAAAGAAACAAAATTATTGTTAAAAATGGGTGGAAAAAGTGATTATGGAATGTAACACGATTCTCCAGAATCGTAAAATAAAATGATAAATTTATCCATCTCAGCCCTAATTCTATCAGGCGGACTTAGCTCCCGCATGGGAGAAGAAAAACGTTTAATTCATTATCATAATAAAACGCAAGAACAATATCTTTTTGATTTATTAAAACCTTATTGTTCAGAGGTTTATGTATCCATTAATCAACATCAAACAACCGATTTACCTCACATCCAAGACCTTGATTTACCGATAAAAAGTCCAATTTTGGGTATAATTTCAGCCTTTGAACACAATCCAAATACAGCTTGGTTGGTGGTGGCTTGTGATATGCCTTTTATTGTTGAAAAGACGATAATGTTTTTATTACAACATCGAAATCCAGAGAAATTTGCCACAGCTTTTGAAAACCCAGAGGCATTTTTCCCCGAACCATTATTAACTATTTACGAACCTAAAGTCTATCAAAACCTTCAGAATGCCATTAATCAAGGCAAAAAATCTCCGATGAAAGTATTGCAAAACCTTGATATTGAATTAATAAAAGATTTTGATTTTCAATGGATTAAAAATATTAATACCGTGGAAGAAAGGACAATAATTCAGCGTTTTTAGTAGAATTTTCGGGCAATATTCTTATCTCTATAAAACTTTTATTATGCAGGAAATAGCTTTCACCATGAAGCTCAAAAAAGGATTTGAGCAAGAATACAAAGAGCGTCACGATGAGATTTGGGACGAACTTTCAAGCAAACTTTATGAAGCTGGAATAAGAGATTATGCCATTTATTTGGATGAAAATAATGGCACTTTATTTGCCGTTCAACAACGCATTGACGAACACACAATTGATGCACTTCCAGCATTACCCATCATGAAAAAATGGTGGGCTTTCATGGCGGATATTATGGAAACAAATCCCGATAATTCGCCCGTATCTGTACCACTTACTTGTGTATTTCGGAATTAGAAATAGCGTTCGTCTCTTACCAAAAAATATTAAATTATCTATGAAATCCTTAGTTTGTACGAAACCCCAACAGTTTGATTATCAGCAAATTAAACGACCAGAAATTACCAGTGGCAATGCTATTTTGAAAGTAAAACGTATCGGAATTTGCGGCACAGATTTACATGCTTTTGAAGGCACACAGCCTTTTTTCAATTATCCTCGGATTCTTGGACATGAATTGGCTTGTGAAGTAGCTGAAATCGAAGAAAATTCTGATTTTAAAGTTGGAGATGCGGTTACTTTTATCCCTTATTTCAGTTGTGGGAAGTGTATTGCTTGTCGTAATAAAAAGCCAAATTGCTGTACGGATATTCAAGTTTTTGGGGTTCATATTGATGGCGGAATGTCGGAATACATCAGCGTTCCAATTCAGTTTTTGGTAAAAAGTCAAGGGCTTTCTTTTGATGAATTAGCTTTGGTTGAGCCTCTGGCGATTGGTTGTCATGGCGTAAATCGGGCAAATGTGCAAGCCAATGAATTTGTGCTGGTTATGGGTGCGGGACCCATCGGTTTAGGCACTATGGAGTTTGCTAAAATTGCAGGAGCCAAGGTGATTGCGTTGGATGTAAACGATTTAAGATTAACATTTTGCCAAGAAAAACTATCCGTTGATTTTACAATAAATGCACTCTCAGATAATGTATTGGCACGTTTACGGGAAATTACCAACAACGATATGCCAACGGTAATTATTGACGCAACGGGCAATTTAACAGCCATTGAAAGTGCTTTCCAATACCTCGCTCACGGGGGAAAATATATTTTAGTAGGCTTGCAAAAAGGTGAAATTTCATTTAGCCATCCAGAATTTCATAAACGAGAAGCTACTTTAATGAGTAGTAGAAATGCCACTCGGCAAGATTTTGAGCAAGTCATTAATGCAATGAAAAAAGGATTAGTGAAGCCCACAACGTATATTACTCACCGAGTTAATTTTGAACAAGTTAAAGACAATTTTGAATCTTGGTTAAACCCTACGAATGGAGTAATTAAAGCAATAGTTAATTTTGATAACTAATGAAAACGCATAAACTCAAATCCAAAACTATGAAAAAAACATTCCACTTTATTCTTCTTTTTGCCCTTTGTAGTGTTCAACTTTTTGCCCAAAAGCAGTTGACTTTGTGGTATAAACAACCAGCCAGAAATTGGAATGAAGCCTTGCCAATTGGTAATGGACGCATCGGAGCAATGATTTTTGGCAGACCCGAAAACGAGTTAATTCAACTTAATGAACAAACGCTTTGGTCGGGTGGACCTGTGAATAGAAACCCAAA
>JACMRQ010000036.1 GCA_014376355.1 Arcicella sp.
GGAAATGCCAATTCAACGCCTGTGTTTGTTCCTGCCATTTTTGAAAATGACCTTGTGAAAGTAATCGTTCCTAAAAACTATTTTAGCCTTCTAAATACCAATAATAGTTCGCATTATTTAGGCATCGCATTTAGTAATAATCTAAATGAAATTATCTATAATTATGCTACTCAAATATACATTAGGGCATTTCCTGATGCTTCTTTATATTCAACAAGTACCATAGAATTAGCGGAGAAAGGAGGCATTTCATTGGGTGTTTATGTCAGTGGTGCTGGTACGCTTAAATTGACATTTGAAGATTCTACCATTCATTATTTTAGATATCAGGGCAATACAATCAATAACCTTTCATGGATTCCTTCACAAATTTCAAAGTCAACATCATTTAAGTTAGCCTACGCAAGTAATAGTTGCGGAACGACAAAAATTAGCGAAAATAAAACAATAAATTTCGTAGTTAAAAAAGTGGAGCCTTATGATATTACGATAAAATCTCTTGACTCGAAAGTATGTGCAGGTGAAAAAGTGAAAGTTTATTTTACCTCAAATGGTTCTTATAATGCTGACAATGAATACAGAGTAGAATTGTATGAAGTGGGAAGTAGTGACAAAACTGTTATTATCGGGAAAGGCTCAAAATCACCGATTGAAGTTACAATACCCAACAATTATCCTTCTACTGAATTTGCTTACATAAGAATGGCATCCAGTAATCCTTTATGGTATAGTGAAAGAAAACTTATTACCATAAATTCTAAGCCTAAATCTACTATAACGGCTTTTTATGATAACAGCATTGTTAATAATGGAGAAATTACGATGCTGGCGGGCGAATTATTATCTTATTCTGCTGCTTCATCCTCTGGTTTTTCTTATGATATTATCTATAAATTTTCTAATGGTATTCAAAAATCACCACTTGCTCCTACTGTGCCTTATCTTATTTACCCCAAACAAAGTACGGTAATAATGCTTCAAAGTACTTCAAATGAATGTGGAGAAGGAGTTATTTCAAACCCTAACCTCAAAATAAATGTTGTTCCTTTCAAAATTGCTCGTCTTTCTTCAAATATTGGGAATATATGCTCTGGAATTAGTCATGCTTATAGTTACTCAATTTTAGGTAATACAGATGTTAATACTACATTTAACCTCCAAATTGCCTCAAAAACTAATCTTGAATTTAAAGATATTGTGGTTAATACAAAGGAAAATCCTATTGCTGTAAAAATACCAGCAACATTTCAAGATGGAGAATATTTGATTAGATTAATCAGTAATACACCAATTAAAATTTCATCACCCGAACAAACTTTCAACCTTAAATCATCTCCAACCGTTTCATTGTTAGGTTCAAACGGAACAAAATCTGTCACACTTGAGGGAGGAGAATTTACGCCGTTGAAGTACACTATCAAAGGAACAAGTCCAATTTCGATTGTATCAGTTGATGATAAAAACCAAGTATATTCCAATACCATTTGGAGTAGCCAAGATGTTCTGGTAAGACCTAAAAAGACAGCAACATTTTCGATAAAATCTGTTGAAAATGCGTGCGGTTTTGGAATTGCTAATGATTCCATAAAGATTACTGTTACCCCAGCCTTAGTAATTAATAGTACCAAATCATTGAATATTTGTAGTGGCAGTGAAACCGATATAAATGTCGAGGCTTATGGAGATTATGAAGCTGGAAACATTTTCAAGTTTTCGTTTGTGAATAATTCAAATCAAAAAATTGAAGTTGGTCAAACAAATCTTTTGTTAGGTAATGCGAAATTAAAAGTACCAATTGGTTCACAACCAGGAAATTATCAATTAGAAGTAGCATCAGATAAACCGTTACTTGCAAAAAGATATGGAAATATGAATTATATTGTTTCTGTTCTACCCGATGCAGTAATATCAGGAAACACAATAATTAATGTTGGGCAATCAACTTATCTGAGTTTAACAAATTTAGCTTTAAAGTCAAGTCCAAATTTCACTTATGACAATGTCAATTATTTGCTTTCTGATGGAACATTAAGATACGGTAGCAGATATAGAGAATTTATTGAAGTAAGACCAAATGTAACGACAACTTATACAATCAAATCAGCAGAAAACGTTTGTGGGAAGGGCAAAATTTCAGGAAGTGTAACAGTAATTGTTAATCCTATATCAGATAAAACTATTCTATGTGGAACAGTGGGTTCATCATTTCCAACTTTGTGTACGGGTAGTGTGCAAAATATATTTTTTGAAACAAAAGGTGCATTTTCTGTCAGTAACAAATTCTCAGTCCAGATTTCTGATCAAAATGGTGAAAACTTCAAAGATATTCCTTCGGAAGGAGACGAAAGCCCTTTGAAAGTAATTATTCCAATTGATTTGACAATCGGAGAGAATTATCGTTTCAGAGTAATTGCTTCGGATAAAGATGTAAGTGCCTCAGCTATTCAATACCCTTTGGTTTCTGCAAAAAGTCCAACCATTTCAATAGGTTCAGATACCTATTATTTTAGCCCTAATAAGCCCGTTGACATTGTATTTAATTTAACAGGAACGACTCCTTGGAATATACTCTTTGGTATTGATGAAACTTCTGCTAAGTATTTTTCTGCTCAATCATCGCCATATACAATTAAATTAAACTCTATAAATTCAATCAATTATAAGGTATTTTCATTGTCTGATAGAGACTGTGCAATTATTCCTACGGTTTCAGTATTAGTAAAAATCGAACTCATCACCGCCAATGAAGAACTTTCAGACCTTGAAGTAAAACTGTTCCCAAATCCAACTTCTGATAAAATAACCATCCAAAGTGATAATTTTAAAAATACCATTTTGCAGATTACGGATAATTTAGGAAAACAGATTTTACAACAAAATATCATTAAATCAGAGACAATTATTGACCTTTCAAATTATTTAAGCGGGCAATATTTCCTCCAGTTAGAAAGAGATAATAAGCGGGTTATTTATAAAATCATGAAGTTGTAAACTGAACCTTACATAACATTTCTTAAAAAGACTAATGACTTCCAAGCGTCATGAGTCTTTTTTGATGAATACCCAATCATATTCCTATATTTGTAAAAACATCAACCCCAACCCATGAAAAAAACTTTCCTCCTCACAACACTAATTCTCTGTCAAATCATCTCTTTCGGGCAGAATTCTGTTCAAGAAAAAGCACAGACATATCGCAAAGCCAATGAACATCAATTGTTGCAAGAATTTATGGGCTTATTATCAATTCCAAATGTGGTTTATGATACGGTAGGCATTCAAAAAACGGCTGCCTATATCGCCAAAATGATGGAAAATAATGGCATAAAACCACAATTTTTAGACGGAAAAACCAAAGGTGTTCCACCTGCCATTTTTGGGGAAATTAATACGCCAAACGCCAAGAAAACGATTATTTTTTACGCACATTACGATGGTCAGCCTGTTAATCCAAACCAATGGGCGGAGGGAATAAAACCTTTTGAAGCGGTATTTTTAGATGCTTCTTTAGAGAAAAATGGCAAGATTATTCCTTTTCCAAAACCTAATGAGAACGTTAATCCTGATTGGAGAATTTATGGAAGAAGTGCCTCAGATGATAAGGCGGGTGTGTTTGCGATACTTTCGGCTTATAAAGTTTTGGTTAAAACAGGTATGCAACCATCCATCAATTTCAAATTTTTCTTTGAAGGAGAAGAAGAGGCGGGTTCAACGCATTTAGCGGAGATATTAGATAAACATAAAGAAAAACTCAAATCAGATTTGTGGATAATTTGTGATGGACCCGTGCATCAATCAGGTAGAAAGCAGGTGGTTTTTGGCGTGCGTGGGGATGTAAATATGGAGATAAAAGTATTTGCCTCAAAACGCCCTTTGCACAGCGGACATTACGGCAATTGGGCTCCTAATCCTGGAATGTTATTATCTAAATTATTGGCTTCAATGAAAGACGATAATGGTCGAGTTTTGATAAAAGGATTTTATGATGATGTAACGCCTTTAACAGAGTCAGAGAAAATAGCCTTGAAAAATATTCCACCTGTTGAAGATCAAATGCGAGAAGAATTGGGTTTCGTGAAGGCAGAAGGTGGTGGGCAATCATTGGGAGAATTAATTAGTCAGCCATCTTTAAATGTGAGTGGTTTATTGAGTGCCAATGTAGGAAAAATGGCGGCAAATATCATCCCAACTTCCGCAACAGCAGCGTTAGATTTACGCTTAGTTTTGGGAAATGATGCTCAACGACAAGTTCAAAAAGTGATTGAGCATATTCGTTCTCAAGGATATTATGTGTCTCAAAATGAGAGTATTACAGATGAAGAACGTTTGAAATATCCACTCATTGCACGGGTAATTGCGAAGGAAGGTTACAATGCACAACGCACTCGAATGGATTTGCACATTGCTCAAAATGTAATAAAAGCCGTGCAATCAACGATGAAGGATAAAATAGTTTTAATGCCAAGTTCAGGTGGAAGTTTGCCGCTTTATGTGTTCGATAAATATCTTTCAACGCCAACTGTTACCGTTCCGATTGCGAATCATGATAATAATCAACACGCTGAAAATGAAAATATTAGAATAAAAAATCTTTGGGACGGTATTGAAACTTATGTGGCTTTGATGATGATGGAGTAAATTTTTTGTAGAATTTACGAGACTGAATTTAACTGAATAAGAACCGATGAAATTTTCTGCCAATGGTGGATTTGGAAGCATTATAGAAATCAATTGTCAATAACTACCTAATAGGACCTAATGTTTAGAGTAAAAAAATAGTCTTCTTTTCTTTACAAATATATGTTATCTCTGGACTTCTCCAAAGAATAACAAATAGTACGTCTTAATTTAGTAATAATTCACTCAATTAAACATTCAAGAGCGAACATTGAGTAAAGAAATAAATACAATGAAACAATTTTTAAACGAAGATTTCCTTCTCCAAACCTCCACTGCCAGCCGTCTTTATCATGAGTTTGCCAAAGATATGCCTATTATTGATTATCATAATCACTTACCACCTGACCAAATTGCGGGAGATAAGAATTTTGAAAATCTTACACAAATTTGGTTGTACGGCGATCACTATAAATGGCGTGCGATGCGGGCAAATGGCGTTGATGAAAGCTATTGCACGGGCAATAAATCTGATTATGAAAAATTTGAAAAATGGGCAGAAACCGTGCCTTATACTTTGCGTAATCCTTTGTATCATTGGACACATTTGGAATTACAGCGGTATTTTGACGTTCACGAAACATTGAGTCCAAAAAATGTTAAACAAGTTTATGAAGAATGTTCGGCAAAGCTAAAAACGCCTGATTTTTCGGTAAGAAATTTACTGACAAAAATGAAGGTAGAAGTAGCTTGCACAACCGATGACCCAATGGATTCCTTGGAACATCATCAGGCTATTTTGAAGGAAGGAACATTTTCAACGAAGGTTTTACCAACTTTCCGACCTGACAAATTTATTCTAATTGAAAACCCTAATTTTGCGGATTTTATCCAAAAATTAGGCGCAATTGTTAATGCAGATATCAATTCTTATTCGGAATTATTGAAAGCACTTCGTTCACGGGCGGACTTTTTTGCTTCAGTAGGATGTCGTTTAGCTGATCACGGTTTAGAGCAAATTTATGCGATTAGTTTTACCGAGGAATCTGCCAATAATGTATTTAAGAAAGTAATATCAAAGCAAAATATTTCGTCTCAGGAAGCCCTGACTTACAAATCAGCCATTCTCCATAGTTTGGGTGTAATGTATCATTCATTGGGTTGGACACAGCAGTTTCACATCGGAGCCTTGCGGAATAATAATATTCGTGCTTTGCGGAATTTAGGAGCTGATACAGGTTGGGATTCCATCGGAGATTGGTCGCAAGCACAGGGGATTTCTAAGTTTTTGGGGCGTTTGGATGAACACGACCAATTAGCAAAAACCATCATTTATAATCTTAATCCACGAGATAATGAATTGATAGCCGCCATGGTAGGTAATTTCAATGATGGCTCAATGGCGGGAAAAATTCAGTTTGGTTCAGGATGGTGGTTTTTAGACCAAAAAGATGGGATGGAACGCCAAATGAATGCCCTTTCAAACATGGGACTTTTAAGCCGTTTTGTGGGAATGCTCACTGATTCAAGGAGTTTTGTTTCCTTTCCAAGGCATGAATATTTTCGGAGAATTCTTTGTAATATTCTGGGAAATGAAATCGAGAATGGCGAACTCCCGAACGACATTGAATGGATTGGGCAAATGGTGCAAAATATTTGTTATCATAATGCAAAGAACTATTTTCAATTCTAAAAAAAACTTATGCAAACCACAATAGGGAAATATCGCTGGACGATTTGTAGTCTGGTCTTCTTTGCAACTACTGTCAATTATCTTGACCGACAAGTTATCAGCCTTTTGAAGTCTGTTTTATCATCAGACCTAAAATGGGATGATGGCGATTACGCTAATATCGAAATTACGTTCAAAGTTTTTTACTCTTTCGGGATGCTCATCGCAGGAAGTATTGTGGATAAACTGGGAACAAAAAAAGGATATGCTTGGGCAACTGGACTTTGGAGTTTAGCAGCAATCGGACACGCATTTGCCAATTCAGCCTTTGGATTTATGATTGCTCGTGCCGCTTTGGGACTGACTGAATCAGGAAATTTCCCAGCGGCAATCAAATCTACTGCCGAATGGTTTCCTAAAAAAGAAAGAGCTTTGGCAACGGGTATTTTCAACTCAGGTACTAATATCGGAGCCATCGTTGCACCGCTTTCTGTGCCACTTATTGCAGTATATTGGGGTTGGCAATGGGCATTTATAATTACAGGTTTAATTGGATTTATTTGGTTAGTTTTATGGCAGATTTATTATACTTTGCCAAAAGATTCTACTAAATTAAGCAAAGAAGAATACGACTATATTCATTCTGATAAAGAAGAAGAGGAAAATACTAAAAATGAAGAAAAAGTGCCTTGGATTAAACTTTTGGGCTTTCGTCAAACTTGGGCTTTTGCTTTGGGTAAATTTTTAACTGACCCTGTTTGGTGGTTTTATCTTTTCTGGTTGCCCGATTTTTTACAAAGTGAATACAAGCTTACTTTACTTCAAATCTCATTTCCTGTAGCGGTAGTTTATATTATTTCAACGATTGGAAGCATTGGAGGAGGTTATTTGCCGATGGCATTAATAAACCGAAATATGCCTGTTTTCAAAGCACGTAAAACGTCGATGTTCATTTTTGCTTTGTTTGTAATTCCCGTTATTTTTTCTCAAATGGCAGGAAAAGTAAATATGTGGTTTGCTGTTTTGGTCATTGGTATAGCCGCAGCCGCTCATCAAGCATGGAGTGCTAATATATTCACAACGGTTTCAGATATGTTCCCTAAAAAAGCAACGGCTTCAGTGGTGGGTATTGGTGGAATGGCGGGCGGTTTAGGAGGGATTTTGTTAACTTGGGCGGTACAAAAAAATATGTTTGTGTATTATCGAAGCATCAACCAAATCGAAACGGCTTATTATATCATGTTTTCTATTTGTGCAGGGGCTTATTTGCTGGCGTGGCTCGTTATGCACCTTTTAGTACCAAAAATGGATAAAGTTGAGATTTAAGTTGTAAAGTTTTAAGGTGGTAACATCGTTTAAAATAGTGTGAAAGGTGATAAATGATACGGATTTGATAGGTTTTCATATTTTCTGTGAAAACCTATCAAATCCGTATCATTTATTGTTTATTCGAGATTCGATAAAAATTTTGCTTCTTAGTTCCCTAATTTCAATTTAGCCGTATTATTTCCTAAATTTATTTTTGCATTACTTCTATACAATATTTTTTTAGCGGTTGCCCCATCGGTCGTAACTGTTACCGTGTGATTTACTCCTATTAATACAAAATCAGTGGAGAGCGGAACTCTTCCTACATTCCAAATGCTACCATTTTCCCAGTTACCCGTGATAATACTGATAATATCTCCTAAACTCACTTCAACATCACCAGATTTTGCACCTGCACAAGCTACACTGTTATTTGTCTCAATACATTTTGCAAAATAATTGGTAAGTAGTGTTGGTGAAACAGGCATTGTAACTGGCGAATTGTCAGCCGATTTATACCATTGAGTATAATTTCCATTGTTATTTAAACAACCCGTTGATGTCAGCATTATATTTTCTCCTACAACAATTGTAGTATTATTTTGTACATTTGGTACTGGAGGAATGGGATTAACTGTAACATTAATATCTATAAAATTACTCGGACAAGTTCCATCATCACACCGAACTTTATAGGTAATATTTGTGGATAAATTTGGTGAATTTAAAGGCGAACCTGTAAATAGTAAAATTGTTCCTATTGCATCATACCATTTAATTGCTCCTGTTGCACAAGCGGCTGATAATGAAGCAATTGTATTTTTGCAAATCGTTAAATTACTTGTACCACTCGGCATAGCGAATTGACTGTTTTGATTACAAGGTTGTAGGTTTAAAGGACTTTCCCAAATCCCTCTTCCAAAAGTAGCGGCTCTTAATTTACCAGTTGGGTAAAAAATCTCTAAATCACGGACAGGTATGGGAGGTAAACCTGTTGTAAAAGCAGTCCACGAAGTGGCACCATTATTCCGATAATAAACTCCCAAATCTGTTCCACAATAAACTTCTCCAGGACTTCCTAATTGTGTGACAACTGTACTTACTGGTAAATTTGGTAAACCCGTTGACCATAAAGCCCATGTAGCTCCTGCATCCGTTGAACGATAAACACTATTACCATTATACGATGCCATGGAAACATATATAGTATTTGAGTCATTGACATCAATATGAACATGAAGTATTCCACCTAATGGTAAATTTGGCAAATTTGTCCAAGTTGTGCCTCCATTAACGGTTTTATAGAGTATATATTGATTTGATTGAGAAGAGTAACTTGACGCATAAATAATTTGGTTATTATTTCTGGCAATATCTATCCAACGAACACTCGAGAAATATGGACTAATTGCCGTCCAAGCAGCACCAGCAGTAGATTTATAGACTTTGTCACCACCCGCATAAACGATATTTGCTGTAACAGGGTCTTGAATATACGGCGTTACCCAATAACCGCCAAAGAAACCGTTTGTAAATATTGAAAAATTTGTACCACCATTAGTAGACTTAAACAAACCTCCATTTTGCATAGAACCATATATAATATTATCATCAGTTCTATCAATGAAGGCAATCATACCATCGGCCCCAAATATTTGTTTCCAATTAACTAAATCTGAGGTCAGATTTGTTCCATTATCTTGATGTCCGCTAATAATTAGGTTTGAATTTGTCGCAGATAAACCTACGGCATAAGGCTGAGCAATAGAAAGGTTTGAAGAAACATTCGTCCATGAATTACCAGCATTAGTGGTTTTATAAACGCCCCCATCGTTAGTAATATAAAGTGTTGAAGTCCCTGCGAAAGTTAAATCGTGAACATCAGAATGAGTATTGGCGGCTGGATTTGAGTAAACATTGGTTAAATTTATCCAATTTATTCCTCCATCTATTGATTTATAAATATCTATTCCAGCGGCATAAACAGTATTTGCCGTCAAAGGGTCAGCCGCAACAGCTAAATTATACCAACCTTGTCCACCTGGAATATTTGGAGTGGTGGACATTGAGGTAAAAGTTAATCCCCCATCCGTAGAACGATAAAAACCAAGCAGGTTATAACTATTATTTGTTGCCATTGCATAGACATAATTTGGATTAGCAGGCGAAACATCAATGGCATACCTAATTGCACCCGATGAAGGTAAACCAGCAGTGATTTGTGCCCAAGTAACACCACCATCGGCGGAACGCAAAAATGAACCCCCATATTTCGAGCCTGCAAATACAATAGTAGGATTGTTTGGATTAAAGACTAAATCTCTGGTAGCTTGAGAAGATGTTTTGGTAAAAGAAGTTCCTCCATCAATTGAGCGAAAAATGCCGTTTGTGCCACCTACAATGATAATACTGGGAGTTGTGGGATTAATAATAATGCTGGTTAAGCCAATACCATTGCGTTGGACATAACTTAAACCTGTGGCACTCCAAGTTGTTCCACCGTCGGTTGATTTAAAAACACCTGATGAATATGGATGATAAATGGCTTGGTCGCCATCGCCAGTTACTGCATAGAGTGTATTGGGAGCGGTTGGGTCAATGGCAACATCTGTTACACCCGTAGCCAAAATTCCGTTAGAGATTGATGTCCATGAAGTTCCGCCATTAATTGATTTGAATAATTGGGAAGCGGGCGTGCAAGCATATAGAATATTAGTATTAGTGGGGTCAATACGGATATTATTTACCCGCCCATTGCCAGACATATTATTTGTTTGATTCACAGGCCCTAATAATGTCCATGAAGCACTAAATGCTGTGGTGTTAATCCTTTTTCCCTTTGCAGATTTACTGCGAGCTTCATATTCCTTTTGAGTAATAATTGATAAATCGCCTTTACTTTCAAATATCCTTGGTTCATACCATTCTGCCCAACGTTGAAATTTGATGAGGTCTCTATTTTCCTCACTTTCTTCACCAATTTCATTTAATAAAGTGTCAGCTTTAGTACCTATAAAATTAGCCAATTTCGTAGCATTATCTTGCATAAAGGTATTTTTTATCTCATAAAAATTAGTGCTTTTTTCTCCAACTTTTAACCAATTTTGCTGATTTTGCCCAAAGCAAACTGGGGTAATGGAATAAGAAAAAAGGTAGATTAAAATAATCAGTTTTATTCTTGAGATTAAGGTAGTAGTGCTTTTTATCATTTTAAATTTACGTATTATCACGCTTAAATATTGTAAATAATTTTACTGATTTTTAATTCAAATGGCAAAATTCGACTAAAAACCAATTACTATTCCAATAGTGTATGTGAATAAATATATTTTATATGCAAAATGGGATTTGTAAATAATTTAAACAAGTATAATAATTTTCCTTTTCAGTAGAAAAAGATGTTTTACAACTTTTGATAAGTAAAAGAAGCGTATTTTAAATCACTAATTTGTTTTAAACTTTGCGTAAAAATATCATAATTTTAATTTAATAAAATAATCAAGTGAAAATCCAACTAACTTTATTTTTCTGTTTAATTATCTTCTGCGAGCAAATTCAAGCCCAAACTAATTGGTCAGAGAAAATGGCAAATGCCATGATGGAAATTCATAAAGATTCTATTACCTATAAAGAAGAAGGGAAATTTGCTCGTTGGGATTATGAACAAGCCATTTTGCTAAAGGCTCTCCAAAGCGTTTGGAATCATACGGGTGATGGAAAATATTATCAATTCATCTTGAAAAATATGGATTCTTACGTCAATGAAAAAGGTGAAATCAAAACCTATAAAGGAGAACAGTTCAATATTGATAATATTACGGGCGGACGTATTTTGTTGATGTTGTATCGTGAAACAGGTAAAGAAAAATTCAAATTAGCGGCTGATTTGTTAAGAAATCAACTCAGAAATCAACCTCGAACGAAGGAAGGCGGTTTTTGGCACAAAAAGATTTATCCCAATCAAATGTGGTTAGATGGTTTGTATATGGCTGAACCATTTTATGCCGAATACAGTAAAGTTTTTGATGAACCCCAAAATTTTGACGACATTGCCAACCAATTTATTTGGATGGAAAAAAATGCCAGAGACTCGAGAACAGGACTTTTATATCATGGTTGGAATGAAAGTAAAGAACAAAAATGGGCGAACAAAACCACTGGAATGTCTCCGAATTTTTGGGGAAGAGCCTTGGGTTGGTACGTCATGGCAATATTAGATGTTTTAGACACTTTTCCAAAAGACCATCCGAAACGTCAAGAATTAATTGCAATCTTTCAAAGATTAATGCCTTCTATCGTCAAATATCAAGACCCAAAAGAAGGATGTTGGTATCAAGTTGTGGATAAATTAGATGGCAAAGGCAACTACATGGAAGCCTCTGGAACGGCAATGTTTGTGTATGGATTAGCGAAAGGCGTGCGAATGGGATACTTGGACAAATCATACCTCAAAAATGCTCAAAAAGGCTACCAAGGAATGTTGAAAAAATTTATTTCAATAGATGAAAAAGGTATTCCTCATTATGAAAAAGTAGTTTTAGTTAGTGGTTTGGGCGGAAATCCATATCGTGATGGAAGTTATGAATATTACCTAAAAGAACCCATTCGGCGTGACGATTTAAAAGGTGTTGCTCCTTTTATTATGGCGAGTGTTGAGATGGAAATTGCCGCAGAACAAAATATTGGAAAAGGTAAAAATGTGGGCTTAGATTATTATTTTAATCATGAATTTCGTAAAACAAAAGACAATAAATCTGAACGTTTTCATTATACTTGGGAGGACGAAAAAGATTCAGGTTATTCGTTATTAGGAAGCATTTTTACAAATTATGGTGCAAATTTGAAAAGCTTGGCAGATGCACCCAGAGCTAATAATTTAAAAGGTTTGGATGTGTATATTATCGTTGATCCTGATACAAAAAAGGAAACTGAAAGTCCAAATTATATCGAAAAAGAAGACGTTGATAATATTGAAAAATGGGTGAAATCGGGTGGAACTTTAGTGATGTTAGCCAACGATTCTGCCAATGTTGAATTACCCCATTTCAATCAATTAGCGAAAAGATTTGGCATAGAATTTACTGATAAAAGCATCAATATGGTTAAAAATAATGTTTATGAACAAGGCAAAGTAATGATTCCTGAAAATCATGAAATATTCAAAGATGTTAAGAAAATTTTTGTTAAAGAATTATCCGTTTTATCATTAAAAACTCCTGCAAAAGCCGTTTTATTAGCAGGGGGATATGATATTATGGCGGTTGCCAATTATGGGAAAGGTAGAGTAATTGCCTTAGGTGATCCTTGGATTTATAACGAATATCTGAATGGAAAACGCCTTCCGATGGAATATGAAAACTTTAAAGCTGCCAAGAATTTAGCAGTTTGGTTATTGAAAAAATAAATAATACTCACATAAATCAAACCAATGAGAAAACTAATTTTATTATCCGCATTCTTTCTCTTAAATTTTACTTTCATAAATGCTCAATCAGCTGAAGAAATAAAAGTTTTAGCAACTGTTGAAATGCTTAGAAAGGCAATGATTGACCCTGATAAGGTTATTTTTGAAAAAATTATCCACCCAGACCTTAGCTACGGACATTCGGGTGGGAATGTCGAAACCAAAGACATGTTTATTGAAGCACTTGTTTCTGGAAATTCCGATTTCAAAACAATTGAATTGACTGACCAGACGGTGAAAGTTGTCGGTAAAATTGCCATTGTCCGTCATAAACTTTTTGCTGAAACTGCCAGTAAAGGTATTTCCGGCACTGCCAAACTAAATATTTTACTCATCTTCGAAAAGGTTAAAGATAATTGGGTTTTATTGGCTCGTCAAGCAGCGAAGATTGTTTGAAAGATTTAGTTCATGGATTATGAGTTATAAGGTCGTAAAATTTGATTAATTTCTAAATTTTACGATCTTATTTTTTTAGGTTATTGAATTATGTTAAATTATACTTAAGTTTTACACAACAATTCATGCCTAAAAATAGATAACCCACAATTCATATCTCAAAACTTCCCAACTTTGGCACGTTATTTGTTTTTTGGTTAGCAACTTTACTGAGTAGTATACAAACTATTCTGTTTAAGAAACAAACCAATTATGAACAAAATTTCTCATATAGCTTCTGTTGTGGCCTTACTTTTCTTGCTTGCCTGCGAAAGTACACACGCACAAGCGAAGCTAAAAGCCGCTAATCGTCAGTTTGAAAATCTCAGTTATATTGACGCAATCCGCCTTTATGAGGAATTCCTTCGTGATGCCAAAGAACCTGCAACCCGCAAGGAAGGGCTAAAAAAACTTGCTTATTCTTATCGTAAAATGCAGGATTCTCGTAATGCAGAACGTACTTATGCTAAACTGCTGGATGATTATCCAGATGTAGAATCAGAGAATTATCTCTATTATGCACAGTCGCTTGCTTCTAACCAGAAGTATAAAGAGTCTCAAAAATATTATTCCATTTATGGAGAAAAACAGACTGCTGATTTACGGGCAAAACGTTTTACGATTTCCTTGATGGATATGGGTCGTTTTTATCGTGATTCATCTTCTTACAAAGTTCAATATCTCCCCATCAATTCAAGACAAGCAGATTTTAGTCCGATGTATTATAAGGGGGGATTAGTTTTTTGCTCTGCAAGAGATGAAACAGGATCTATAAAAAGAGTTTTCTCATGGAATCAAACACCTTTTTTAGATTTATATTTTGTTTCAGATACTTCACAATTGAGTATTCATAATGGTTTACAAACGGCTCAAGCTCTCGGGGGTATGACTGCCAGTAATTCGGATACTTTTGTGTCTGTAATTGATTCAAAATTAACGAAGGTTGAAGAGTTTAGCCGAGTGTTGAATACCAAATATCATGAAGGTCCAATGACATTTTTTAAGGGAGAACAGAAAGCTGTTTTCACTCGAAATAATTATAGTAAAGGAAGAATCAGAGAATCAAAAGATGGCATAAACCGATTGAAACTTTACTCCGCTGAATTAGTTAAAAATGCTTGGGCAAATGTCAAAGAATTACCCTTTAACTCTGATGAGTATTCAACAGGACATCCCGCTTTAACCCCTGATAATAGTAAGATGTATTTTGTGTCGGATATGCCAGGAGGCTATGGAGGAACAGATTTATACATCGTTGAATATAACGGAGGTACCTGGGGAACACCTGTAAATTTAGGAAAAGAGGTTAATACAGAAGGAAACGAGATGTTTCCATACATCGATGAAAGTGGAAATCTTTATTTCTCGTCCGATGGTCACGAAGGTTTGGGAGGACTTGACCTTTTTTATGCCGAAATGAAAGATGGTATTGCCTACAAAGGCATTGTTAATTTAGGAGCTCCCTTAAATTCTGAGAAAGATGATTTTGGCTTAATAACTGACGCAGGACGTAATGCTGGATTTTTTGCATCTAACCGAAAAAGAGGAAGCCATGATGATAATATTTATAGTTTTAGAAGAGAATGTCGTCCATTGAATCTAATTGTGTATGATGCTGCCTCTAAAAATCCACTTGAAAATGTGGATATTAGGAGCATAATTAATGGTGAAAACCAAGATTTGAAAGTTACTGGTTTAGATGGTTCAACCTCAATTTGTTTACAGTCGGAGTCGGAATATGAATTTAAAGCTATCAAAGAAGGTTATCAAATGAATTCAATTAAATATTTGACAAAGAGTAATACAGGACAAAAAACAACCTTGGAAATATATTTAGATAAGTCTAATTCGTCAGTTCTAA
>JACMRQ010000326.1 GCA_014376355.1 Arcicella sp.
ATATGCCCTTGATTTCCATACCCTTTTATGGAAGTATCATACGTTTGATTGTCGGTTTTAGTGGTTAAAGTAACATAATTCCAGCCTATTTTTTTATTATCATAATCGTCTGATTTAAACGTTCTTTTCCAAATTTTTGGTCTTTGCGAACTATTCAAAAGGTCTTCCAATGTTGGTACAGAACCATTATGTAAATATGGAGCCGTTGCCCAAATACCATCTAAAGGTGGAGCAATGTATCCTTTTTTTGCCACTAATCTTGCGGCAAAAGGTTCTTTGCTAAACCAACTCGAATTATACCATTCCAATAATTGAGGGTAAGCAAAATTGGTCGAAACCAAGGCAGGGTCAGTGCCGATATTTTCCAAGGATACCAATAAATTTGGGTAATCATTTTTGTTATTTGATGAGCCATGACAACGACTACAATTCATTTCATAAATTGCTTTTCCCTCCGTCATTTTTTGTGAATCAATTATGCCTTTGTAGGTAGGAGAAGAAAGGGATTTTATATAAGCCAACACGTCTGGAAACCGCTGGTCAATCTTTCTGGCTTGGGATGAATCCTGCAAAGAAACCAAACTGGAAGCCATCATAATTCTGGCAAAATCTCCCGTGCCAACTCCCGTATAAAACATGGCATTTTTCTTTTTCAATAACCACCAAGCGGGAACATCCGTTGGAATGACTTCTTTTGTAATGCCCCATGGGTCATTTTCACGCCATGTTAAATCAGTGGGATTACGGTGAGAGGCTAAAATTGCCGCATATTTGTCGGCTGGATTTACTCCACGAGTTTCCGTTACCGTAAGCGGACTTATAGCTTGAAAACCTCTTTTATAGGGGATAAAGACTTGATATTCAAGCGATGATGTGCTATAATTATTTTTCAAAACTAAATCTAATAAATTAATCGTAGAACTTTGGTCAGTTGAGAAATCGAATGTTGAATTACCCAAACCCATTACAAATTGATTGTTAATAAAACTTGCATGGCAATTCAAACAATTTGCACCAACGGCTCGAGTATTATTCGAGGTTGTAATGACCGTATAGGCATAATCAACTTTAGCATTATCGCCTTGTCGTTTTAAAATATTGGCGTTATTTTCACCCCTTAATGAAAGCCATAAATTGAAAGGAATTCCACCGTCCACATAGTTTCCAGTAACTAAATAATCGTAGCCTTTTTCCACATTTCCACTTCTTTGCGTGGAGGCTGGAAGCGGTTCGGTAATTTCAACGATTGGTAAAGGCTCTTGTGTTTTGTTTAAACAAGCATTTAATCCTAAAAATAACGTTACTAAAATGAAGTTTTGTGTGAAGGAATAAATGTTCATAATTGAGCAATTTTGAGATTAACTATAAATATCTAATTCCGTAAATTAACGAGTGCGATTTAACTTATTAAAATTAAAATTTAGTAATTCGGTTCAACTTTCAGAAACAATTTCTATTGTGGGTTTAAATTTTCGGGAAGTTCCAATTTTAATAAGTTATGTCATTCTCTATAAATCACGCAAAGTCACAGAGAAAGAATGATTTGAATCATCAAAAATCAATATCTTATAGTAGTAGTTACTTTGCGTGAATCTTAAAATAATCGTGTTTTAATGATTAATTAAATCAAAATATTTTCGATAGAATCTTTCAAAAATCAGTGGAAAAATAAAGAGCGTTAGAATGGTTGCTCCAATCAATCCGCCAATTACCACAATTGCCAATGGTTTCTGAGATTCCGAACCAATTCCTGACGAAATGGCGGCAGGTAGCATACCAAAAATACCCATAAAAGCAGTCATAATCACAGGGCGAACTCTTGATTTAACACCCTCAACCACAGCCGTTTGTAAGGTCATTTTCTTTTTTATATTTTCTTTGAAAACCTCAATCATAATTACCCCATTTTGAATACAAATTCCGAACAAAGCAATAAAACCAATTCCTGCCGAAATACTAAAATTTGTACCCGTTACCAATAAAGCTAACGAACCACCAATGATAGCAAAAGGAACATTGGTGAAAACCAATCCTGCATCTTTCAAGTTTCCAAAAAGAAGATATAATATAAAGAAAATAGCAATCATTGATAATGGAACAATTTGGGCGAGACGTTTTGAAGCACGTTGCTGATTTTCAAAATCTCCTTTCCATTTCATTTCATACCCTTTTGGTAATGAGGGAATTACTTTCGTTACTCCTTCTTGTGCTTCAGCAATGGTACTTCCCATATCACGACCACGGACGGAGAATTTTACGGCAATAAATCGTTTCGCATTTTCTCTGAAAATTAAACTTGGTCCCGTTAAAGATTTAATAGTAGCAATTTCTTTAATTGGAATTTTTGTCCCAATCATTGTTGGAACCATCAAATTACTAATCTCTGCTTCTGATTTTCTGTAATTTTGTTGGAATCGAACTCTGATGTCAAATTTTCGTTCTCCTTCAAATAATTGACTGGCGGTTTGTCCACCAATTGCCATTGAAACTACCGCATCAGCATCGGCAGTTTGCACGCCGTATAAGTCCATTTTTTGTTGGTCAAGTTCGATTCTTAATTCGGGTTGTCCAAGGTTTTTAATAATTCCTAAATCTTCAATCCCTCTTACTTTCGACAAAACTCCAAATACTTTCGTAGCATCTTTTTCTAAAACTTCAAAGTCTGTTCCATAGATTTTAACAGCAATTGAACCTTTCACACCCGAAACGGCTTCTTCCACATTATCCATAATTGGTTGTGAAAACCCGAAGCTAATTCCTTGAAAAACAGATAATTTTTTCTCCATTTTATCAATTAATGCGGCCTTCGATAAACCACTTTTCCATTCTTTCTGCGGGTAAATATCCACGAAAAATTCAACATTATAAAAGCCCGTTGGGTCAGTGCCATCATTAGGGCGACCTGCCTGTGAAAGTACTTTTCTAACTTCAGGATAAGTTTCAAAAACCTTCCTCATTTGGTTGGCATACCGTACCGATTCATCCAAACTGATGCTTCGTGGTAGGTTGGCACGGACGTAAATCGAACCTTCATTAAGTTGCGGCAAAAATTCCGTTCCGTGTAAAGAAAGCGTCCAAAAACCAACGATTGTAAAAATAATAGTGGCGATAAAAGTGTGTGATTTATGTCCAAAACAGTAGTAAAAAAACATCATTGAATACTTCAAAATGGCATTCACAAAGAAGTTAGATTTTTCTTTTACATTTTTATTCATCATCATACTCACGAGTACAGGCACGAGGGTAAGCGTAAAAATTAAGGCCCCAACCAAAGCTGAACCAAGCGTCCAAGCCAAAGGTGTAAACATTTTTCCTTCCACTTTCTGAAAAGCAAAAATAGGCATCAAGGCTACTAAAATGATGATTTTGGAAGTAAAAATAGCCTTTCCCATGCTTGAACCCGTACGGCGAATCATCGAAAGTTTTGCTAAACCATTGAATCTTTCCATTCCAACATCATGGGCTTTTTCGGCTAAAACAACCATTAATCCTTCCACCACAACTACTGTTCCATCAATGATAATTCCAAAGTCTACTGCCCCTAATGAAAGTAAGTTTACATTCATTCCCAATAATTTTAAGCAGGTAAACGCAAATAATAATGATAACGGAATAATCATGGAAACGATAAGCGAAGCCCTCCAATCTGCCAAGAAAATTAACACAATTAAGGTTACTAAGACGATACCTTCAATAAGGTTGTGGGTAACAGTTTCAATACAAAAATCTAACAATGTTTGTCGGTTATAAAACTCTTTAATTTTTACGCCTTCGGGCAGAATTTTTGTATTCAATTCTTCCACTTTATTGTTTAGATTTTGAATAACTTCCGATGGATTTTCACCTTTTCGCATTACCACAATTCCTTCAACGGCATCCGAATTATCATCTCGTCCAACTTGTCCCAATTTTGGCAAAGCAGATTCCGAAACCGTAGCAACCGTTTTCACATAAACGGGTACGCCTTTGATGTTTTCAACCAAAATATTTTCGATGTCGTGGATATTTTTCAACAAGCCAATACCACGCACCACATACGCCTGATTATTTTTCGTAATTACGTCTCCTCCGACGTTAATATTACTTTTTTGGACGGCTTGAAAAACATCCAAAGGAGTAATATTATAATCTTGAAGTAGGTTTGGATTAACGCTAAGTTCATACGTTTTGACCTCTCCACCAAAACTCACAATGTCGGCAACCCCAGGTACCGAACGAATATTTCTGTCAATTACCCAATCTTGAATTTCTTTCAACCTCCTGGCAGAGAGAGTTTTAGAATCCAGAGTATATCTAAAAATTTCACCAGTTGGTCCATAAGGTGGTTGAATATCAGGTTCAACGCCAACGGGCAAATCAATGCCTTGTAAAGCATTATTAATTTGCATTCTGGCAAAATTATTATCCACACCATCATCAAACATGATGTTTACCACCGATAAACCAAAAAGTGTTGTTGAACGAACCGAGGTTTTTTTCTGCACGCCATTCATCGAAATTTCGAGGGGTGCAGTCACAAATTTTTCAATCTCTTCTGCACTACGTCCCTGCCATTGCGTAATAATGGTTACTTGAGTATTGGTTACATCTGGAAAGGCATCAATTGGCGTGTTTAAGAAACTTAAAATACCACTGACTACAATGAGAGCGGTGAAAAAGAATACAGCAAATTTATATTTAAGGGAAAGCCCTAATAGTTTTTTCATTTCATTTTCTTTATAAGTGGCAGAATAACAAAGGAGGAATCTTATAAAATATCCTTAAAACTGTTCTATTTACTTCAATTATAAATTTTACAATATGTTACTGTGTTCCTTTGCTGCTCTTTTTCTTTATCCTTCGGCTTTTTTATTACTTTTCATTAATTGTTCAACGCATTATAAATCATCAATTGATTTTTCAACATTACTTGTTCTCCTTGTTGTAAACCACTGTATATAAATGATTTACCATTAGTTGTTTGAGCAATTTGCACTTCACGAGAAACAATATCCTTCGCTCCTTTATAGACAATTACAAAATTTTTATTCTTATCAAAAATCACAGCTTCAGCAGGGATTGAAACCATTTTTTTATCATGATTAAAATTTACTGTAACCTGTGCAAACATCTCTGGTTTAAGTATATTCCCTTCATTTTTTAGGTTTATTCTCACTGTCATTGTACGAGTTTGTGGATCGAGAACATTGCTAATTTTATCAATTTTACCTGTAAAGACTTTATCAGGATAGGCAATCAAACTAATTTTTACTGGATACCCTAATTTCACTTTTGCAATATCTGATTCATAAACATTGGCAATAATTTGTACTTGTGATAAGTCTGCAATTGTAAAAAATGCTCCTGTTTCACCCTCGTGATACGCCATTTTATCCGAAATGGCACTGTTTTTATCCACAACATATCCAGAAATCGGAGATTTTAAGGTATAAAAAGAATTCTTAACCCCATAAATTACAGATACTTCATTCGCACGACTCAAAGACCCTTTAGACTTAGTAACTTCATTTTCAGCCAGCAAAACATCTTTCTCAGTTGCCAATCCTGATTTGAATAAATCCTGTTGAACTTGCAGATTTTTTTGAGCTGAAACCAAATCAGTTTTTGAGCTAATTGTTTGATTTTCAATGTCTGCGACATCTGTACTATGTACGATTGCGAGTGCTTGTCCTCTTTGAACAAAGTCGCCGAGATTGGCAGAAAGTTTCTCAATGATACCATCAACTAAAGGTGAGACTTTTACTTGACGTTCCTCGAAAGGCATAACTTTACCCGTTAAAACTAAAGAGTTTTCTACGTTGTCTGAAACTGCAGAAGCAACTGATAACTCATTCTTTGAATGTTCTGAAAGCTCCAATTTTGGATTGTCAGCTTGAGCGGGTTCTTCTTTTTTTGAACAAGCATTAAGGCTTATTATCAAAGTGATAATTAATAATATTTTTGTTGATTTCATCTTTTTATAGCGACAAACTGTAATTATTGTGCTTTAAGCAAATTTTATATTTTATTTTTAATATTTTTGGGAAAATTCATATCTCGATATACGTCTTTTAAAGCTACAAAACCTTTTTTCCAACCACAAAATTTAAATTCTCAAAAGCTTGAATTCTATTATTTTGAACTCTATTTAACTGGCTAACTGTATTTTTATAAGACTCTAAAAAATCAGTAAATTCAATGAGCGTTAAATTCCTTTTTTGATAATTTTCTAAAACGCCTAAAATTAATTTTTCAAAATTTGTCTGGAATTTTTTATCTATTTTTCGGAATAATCTATCATCTTCCTTTGCCTTTGTGTAGGCTTGTAAAATCTCATTTTCCAACTGAATTTGAGTCTGAGAAAAATATTGCCTATTTGCATCAACTTGGTTTTCAGCAATCTTTATGTTTCCTTGATTTCTGTTAAAAAATGGTAAGGCCATTGAAAGTGTTAAGGCATGGTAATCATTAACGTAACTTCCCGAACGGTCATAACTGTATCCGACTGTAATATCAGGCTTAGCTAAGGCTTTTTGCAAGTTAAAATTAGCAATAGAGTACTGAGTAGTCGCTTCTTGTACTTTTAAATCAGAGCGACTTTGAATGGCAATTCCAATCAAATCTGCCAAAACTAAACCACTAAGATTCATATTTTCTATTTCCGTATCATCCACCAAAGGCTCAATTATGGTTATGGTTTTATCGGCTAACAAAACTTTAATAGTTGTCTGATTATCAGTGATTTGGTTAATGATTTCACTCGCTTCACCTTCCAAAGTTATCAGAAAAGATTGAAGCCTAATCAACTCTTTTTGCGGAATATTTCCCTTCTGAACTTGATCTTGATAAGCATTTACTAAGCCAGTAATTTTTTGAATCTCTTGATTATACATTAGTAGCGTTTTTTGCAAATAATGTATTTGATAAAAGCTACTTCTCAATTGAAAAAGTAGTCCTCTAACAAGTTCCAAGAATTGATATTGCGATATTTCAACTCCCGTCTTGGCAAGATTAATTTGCTTATTTCGTTTTCCTGCAACTTGAATTAATTGTTGAATTTGAAAGGCTCTTTGTCCAAATGGTCCGATGGGGGCATCGTTGGCAATGGTTGGTTGCGAAATAACAGTTTGCTCCAAACTGACTGTCGGATTTGGCAACAAGCCTGCTTGAATAATAGCAGCTTTTGAAGCCTCAATTCCATATTTTTGAGCCAACAAAAGAAAGTTTTTTTGCGAAAATTGTTGCTCTGCATCTGACAGAGACAACTTCAGTGTATCTGCCTTTTGAGCATACATAACTTGACTTAGAAGCATACAACTTCCAATCAATACCAATAAAGTTTTCATGAATTTTTAATCTAAATGGTTTCTCGTTCAAATGAGAAAGCAGTTTTTAAGGATAATACCTATTTTCAAATCAAGAAAATGCAATTCAGAACGTTGATTTTCTGACTCAGGAAAATTAAGGAATGATGTGATATTGAAAAAATAATAACCGATTCATCATTACTCGCAGAGGCAAAAGCACATGAAAAACGTGAAATGAAAAGAAAATCTGAATGAGTTTCATCCGGATTTTCGTTATTATCTATTTCCTCGACAAATTCACTAACAAAAAATTTGGGAAACTTTGTATGTTTTTCTTTTAGTTTTGTTGAAGTAGATAATAAGTGTAATTGTGAGGTTGAGGATAAGTCATTACTTCCCTTAGCTACCCCGAACGATAACATCAACAAAAGGAAATATTTTGGAAAGCCTAAGAATTTCATGTTTATACTAATACGATAAAAGAGATTTCGTGGTGCAATAGTACAAACTATCCATTAGTTGTACAATATATTTAACACTTTTTAATGAAATTTCACGGAATAATCATTTAGATTTCAAATAGATACTTTACTTTTTAATAAATTTTATGCTTAAAAAAAACCTTGATAAACTTTTGAGATTTATTAAGGCTTTTTTTATGAATTTAACTATAAGTATTCTCTTCTTCGTTTTCAAAATTGTATTTGAAAATAGCTTCAATTTCTGAGTGAGCCTCAATATTGATAATCTCTTTAATAATTCCCGTTTTCATGTCAAAAACCCAACCATGTAAATGTGGCAAATCTCTATTTGACCATGCTTTTTGAATAATGCTTGTTTTTGAAAGATTTTTTACTTGCTCTTCGACATTCAACTCTACCAATCTATCAAAACGCAAATTTTCGTCTGATACATTATTAAGTTCATAATTATGTTTATTATAAACCTCTTTGATATTGCGTAACCACTTGTTAATCAGTCCTAAATCTGAATTTCCCATGGCTGCTTTTACGCCTCCGCAACCATAATGTCCACAGACAATCACGTGTTTTACTTTCAATACTTCGACAGCATACTGCAAAACTGAAAGCAAATTTATATCGGTATGAACTACCAAATTTGCAACGTTCCTATGCACAAAGACCTCTCCTGGCTGCGCATGAGTTACCACTTCTGCTGGAACACGACTGTCGGCACAGCCAATCCAGAGGAAAAGAGGCTTTTGGTCTTTCGATAGATTGTTGAAATAATCTTCGTCTAATTCTAAACGTTCCTGAGCCCAGGCTTTATTGGCTAATAATAATTTGCTATATTCCTCCATGTTATTTTTTGCTTAAATTGTCATCAAATTGATTAATGTTTTCTCTATTATTTCTATTAATATTTTTAAAATCGACCTCAATATTTCTCAACTTAGCATTCTTTTTGAATTCCAAAAGAATACTAAAAATATCATGATCAATAAATTTAGCTTTTGTTCCGTCAATAAACACATCATCGCCATCTTTTAAATTTATTAAAATTTCTTTTATTTGCGATTTATTCATGAAATAAACGTCCTTATTCAATTTAATCAAGACATTTTTTCCCTCTCTGATTGACGTTATTGCATTATCAAAATTAGTCCGTAATACAAAAAGAATTCCAACCAATGAACCTACGGCAATTCCCCATAATAAATCCTTGAAAACGACCACTAAAATTGTTATGATAAACGGAATGAACTGGTTGTATCCTTCTTTAAAAACTTTTTTAAACACTTCAGGATTAGCAAGTTTGTATCCAACCATCAATAAAACAGCGGCTAATGATGCTAAAGGTATTTTATTGAGAATTGTAGGAATAAAAATCACAGAACATATCAATAATATGCCATGAAATACAGACGAAGTTCTTGATTTTGCCCCTGAATACACATTGGCGGATGTTCGTAAAACGACTGATGTTACGGGTAGGCCTCCTAATAAACCTGACAAAATATTACCAATTCCTTGGGCTTTGAGTTCTTTATCTGCCGATGAAATTCTTTTTTCTGTGTCAATACTATCGGCAGCTTCCAAACTTAAAAGGGATTCTAAACTGGCAACAATTGCTAAGGTGATAGCTATGGTATAGATTTTTGTATTAGTTAAAAACGTAAAATCAGGAGAAATTAGCGTACTTGTAAAATCCCCAATGGTTTTAAATAATGGTACTGAAACCATGTGTATTGTTGAATTGCCAAGATAATATTCGGGTTTGTAAATTTCGTACATTTGGTTAACACCAATACCTAAAGCCACCGCTGCCAATGAAGATGGAAATGCTTGAAAAAACTTTATTTTCTTTGTGGCAAGTATATTCCAAACAAGCATTAATACTAAACAAGCAATGGTAATATTGACGGCTCCGTAATTAAAATCAACAAATGAACGAATCAATTCTGTGACAGAGTTTTGACCGTCAGCTACTTGCTCAAATTCAAATTCTCCTTCGTAGTCTTGGTCATCGCCTAAAGCATGAGGAATTTGTTTTAAAATAATAACTAAACCAATAGCAACTAACATTCCTTTGATAACACTATCTGGAAAAAAGGCACTCAACCTTCCACCTTTCAAATAGCCAAAAAATAATTGAAGAATTCCTGCTAAAATAACAGCAACTAAAAAGCCTTGATACGAGCCTAAATCTTTGATGGCAGTTGCCACAATCATAGTTAAACCTGCAGCAGGTCCACTAACGGAAACCTCAGAACCAGATAAAATTCCGATGATAATTCCGCCAATAATTCCTGAAATTAAACCCGAAAACAGAGGAGCCCCAGAAGCAAGGGCAATTCCCAAACAAAGTGGAAGAGCAATAAGGAATACAGAAATGCTTGATTTCCAGTCATTTCTAAAAAATGACTTTTGGTAATATTGTAGGTTTTGCATTGATTGCGTTATTGAAATTAAATGAATCTATGTTGGCTTACGCAGCCTAATATTAATAATTTAATTTACGCTCTGGGAGGGGTAATTAAAATTTCATAATTGCTCAGGGGTAAAGCAATTTGTATGTATTGAAAAACAGATGTTAAAAGATTTTCTTGTAGGAAAAAAGTACGATAATAGGCAAAATTTGGGGGAGAATTTGCCAAATATTCATCGTTAAAATCGCCAAATTTAAGAGTTTTATTTTTGAAATCTTTGTCCGTGTCTTCCTCTACATCAATTGTTTGTTCAATAGATGCTTTGTTGATGAATTTAAGAAAATAGTCGTCAGAGATGCTCGTTGCTAATAAATGAATCATTAGCAATAAACACAACGTGCGACTCAATATGTCTAAAATTTTAATCATTAAACAAAATTAACTACTAAAAAATAATCTCGTAAAAACTGTCAAAGAACCAAATTTCTTTAACAAATCATTATCAATGGTAAATAAAATTGTATTTTTTGAAGATTTATTTACAATTTAAGTTACAAAGATATGATTTTTTTAGAACTGAAAACATTTTAATATTTTAAACTAAACTAAAATAACTTCTCCAAACTTCACAAGTTTCAATTCATCTACGTACCACCACATCAGTTATTTAATAAAAATAGTGGATTTTGAGGAAATTAATAGCTTTAATCATAAAAAAAGACTCATCGAAAGGTGAGCCTTTTTTTATGATTAAAGTTAATCTTAATTCAGGGTAAGTGTTTCATTGATTACTCTGAAACCTCCACCACCTGAATATTGATAATTTAGTGTAAATGTTTTCTTGATAGGATCATAAATATTTACACCAAACTGAACCGTACCTGCATTAGCTGCTCCTGTAGGAGTTAGTTTTACTGTATTATCAGGATTCACAAGTAATTGCATCGTCCAGCCACTACCACCCAAATCGGCAAATTCAGTTTCTACGGTATTCCCGTTTACAGTCTGTAATGTTTTTGGTCGGTTAATTTTACGAGGTCCATTAACAGGGTGAGTGAATAGTCCAGTTGCCGTGTATTCTCCTTCATAAATATTCTTGATTTTTACAGCCAATATTTTAGTGGAATAATTACTACTAACTACTATACCATTTGTTGCGGTTTTAATAGAAATTGGCAACGCATAACTTTTAGACGCATCAATTTTATCGGTATTAAAATTAATAGTTATTGTACCTAATCTCTTTCCAGCAGGTACTGTTACCGTTGGATTGACAAGCGTGTAACCAAAAGTTGGTAAAACTTCCAACGTTGTTCCATTGGCATCATTGTATTTTTTTAAAGCCCCTGCATCAACCCCAACTGTCACATCCACGCTCTGCGAAAGTGTTGAAGGCGAAGCAATATTTACATCAAAAGAGTAGCCAACGGGTTTTGTCGAGAAAGTAAAACTTTGATTCTCAACAATACCGTAAAAAGCAGCAGAAGGTATTTCTGCAATTGCCCCTACGTTCGCAAAATCAGTAAAATGTTCATTATCCTTCAAACATGAAGTGCTGGTAAACATGAAGGATACTCCTAAAAGTAGCCCAAGTATTTTATGATATTTTTTCATTTTAAGATTTATTTTAAAAATCATTTTGTGATTTTTGATTACATTATTTCATCCAGAAAATTTTTGAGTCAAATTGGTTAATCGTTCCTTGACCTTTCACATTTTCAGCATTGTAGTTATATTCACTTTGTGGATAAAACAAGCGAGATGGAATTTTCTTAATGTTTGTACTTGGGTCTTTTGAAATTGGAATGGCAGGAATACCCAAACGACGGTAATCACACCAGGCTTCAAATGGACTCAAAGCATTCAGTGATGCCCATTTTTGCGTAATAATCAACGCTATTTTATCGTTATTGGTGGCATCCCAACTTACATTTTTTAATCCAGTTTGTGAATAATAGTCATTCGCCGCTATTGTAGCGTTTATAATATTTGTATTCTTGAATGATTCAGTAATTGCCATCTGATACAATGCTCTGGAATCACCCGTAATCCAACCTCTTTGTGCCGCTTCTGCTTGGAGAAACAAACTCTCATGTGAACTTAATAATACAGCATCTTGGTCAAATGATTTCAATACGCCTGGTCCAATTGCCGATGTTTTAGAGTTTGGCAATACATCAATATCTCCAAAGAATCGTCCATCAAAAATACCTCCTACGGGTGCGTAAAAAGCACCAAGTCTTGGGTCATTGGTTTGTTTATAAAATGTTATTCCGTATAAATTGGCACGACTAATATTGTTTGCTTCTACAGGTTGCCCATTAATACCAAAACCGTAATTTTCCCAAAAAGGACTTTGCTTACCCGTTGATTTTAAATACCCAGGGTTCACATTGGCACTTTCACCAGCACTCAAAAAACCAACATTTGAGCTTTTAATTTTAGCTAATTGCGCTTTAATATAAGCATCTCTTCCTACCATTTCCGACTGACGAAGTAATATTCTTAATTTAAGGGTATTCACAAATTTTTTCCATTGTGAAATATCTCCCCCGAACATTATGTCATTTGCTCCTGGATTAAAACTTCCTGTTCCTTTTGTAAACAAATCCATTGCTAAATCTAGTTGGACGATGAAATCTTCATAAATAGTTTTTGCATCGTCATACTTTGGCAAAATACTTGTTGTTCCTTTCAAGGCATCCGTGTAAGGGGCATTGTTATAAGTATCCACGACATACTGAAAACCATGAACTCTCATTGTTTTCGCCATTGCTTGCAATAAAGGCTGTTTTGAATCAATGGCTTTATTCTCAATACCATTATAATTGTTCAAAAGATTGGCGTATTGTGTATTCCAAATACCATTATTAAAAGTATTCACGAACTGGTAATTTTTATCCGAAGTATTAATCGAATAATTACCACTCCAATTCCAATATCCCATCCAAAGATTAAGGAATTGAAAGTTTGTGCTGACATACGATGCCGAGTTTTGTAGAGCCGCTGGTAATATTAATTCAGCGGGAACGATTACTGCATCATTTGGATTTTTGTTCACATCAAAGAAATTATCTTTACAACTCGTTCCCAAGAAGGTTAATGTGAAAATGCCTATTATAATTATTAATTTTTTCATTTGAATACGTTGTTAAAATGGAAATTTCGCTTTTATTAGAGACGATAAATTCTATTACGTTTTTGTTTAAAAACCTGCTGCTACTCTGAAACCAAGTATTCGAGTAGGAGGTGTTTGGAATTCATTAGTTGTTCCAGCGGCATTACTTCCATCAACCGAAAACTCTGGATCTGTGTAAACATTCGTTTTTGGACGAATCATTAATAAATTACGTCCAGTTAAAGCTACGGTCAAGTTTTTGACAAAGCCTGTTTTGGCTAATAATGCACTGGGAATTGAATAACTTAGAGCTACTTCACGTAATTTCCAGAAATCCGCACTATTCACATAAGTTGCACCTGCATTGTGATAGGCTGAATTCGTCCAGAATTCTAAATTTCCATCACGAGTTGAAACCGAAGTATTTGGTGCATAACTACCGTCCACATTTTGAATCACAGAGTTTGGATATACAAAATTCTGACGACCATTTGCAGCAGAATTAATCCCTACACCTGTGAAATCAAGTGAGTTACCAAGTTGATTATAAATTACTGCACCACCACGGTATTCTACTACAACACTTAAACTTGCGTTTTTATAATGAAAAGTATTCGAAATGCCCACACGATGAAGTGGTTGCGTGCTTCCTTGATATTTCAGGGTTGGGTCAAGCGTTGGATATCCAGTAACGGGATCAATAACTACTTTTCCAAAATTTGGATCTTTAGGGTCTTCAACTCTTTTGACGTCGTTCAAATATAGGGCTGGGTAGCGTTGTCCAACAGCAGCAAAAACGGAAGACGCATTTCCAAATGAGCCATTTAAACGAGAAAGATTTATTCCATTACTTACGTTAAACTGAGGAATATTCAAACGGGGAAGGTCGCCATAAAGTGAGATAACCTCTGAAGTATTATACGAATAATTCAAGGCAGCATCCCAATAAAAATCACCTAATTTAATGATGGGTCTAATTTTCAAATCAACTTCAATTCCTTTTGTTTGCATTTCACCAGTGTTTAAGTTGGCAGAAGCAAATCCAGTAGCTCTTGAAACCTGAATAGGTACTGTTTGATTAATTGTGTTTGTTTTATAATAAGAAATCTCTAAATTAAATTTCTTCAAAAAGGCAATTTCAAGACCCATTTCAAGCCCTGTCGTAAATTCAGGCTTCAAATTTGGGTCGTTTTGTTGAGTTGATTGAGAAAAACCAACTTGGCTACCAAAAGGGAACCCACCATTTTGAGAATAAGTATTTTGTAATTGATAAGGAGATACGTTTATATTTCCTACTTTGGCTAAACCACCTCTAATTTTTAAATAATCTAACCAAGTAGTATTCTTCAATCCTGAAATAGCATCAGATAAAATAACGGAGGCATCAATCGATGGATAAAAGAATGAACGATTAGCAGGTGATAATAAAGATGTCCAGTCATTACGTCCTGAAACGTGAACATAGACGAATTTCTTATAACCAATTGTAAAATCAGCAAAAGCACCCACTAAATTACTTTGGTAAACCCCTTGGGCAACGGTTGGCTCACCAATACGGTTAGAGACATTATATAATCCTGGTATTTTTAAGGATGATGCAGCAATCAATGCGAACGAATTATTATCATATTGCAAATGATGCCCTAATGTTAAATTAGTCGTAAAATCACCAAATTTAGGGTTTAATGTAATTAATAAATCGCCTGTAAACCGAGTTGAATTCGAAGAAATATCAGCCGAAGATGCATTTCTACTTACCAACGATGAGGCAATATTTCCAGCCCCCCAAGGGTCAGTAATGGCATAGTCAGTGAAGGCTGCATTGGCAACATTTGTTTTACCAACCGAACCATTATTACTTCCTCCGACACGATACAATACTTTAAGCCAGTCCGTAAATTGATAAGCAATATCGGCGAAACCTCTCACTGAATAGGTATTGGTTTTCACCCTTGAATTTTCACCACTTACTTGCCACCATGGATTTGGGTAATAAGCATTAAAATATCCGTTTAAATCTCCGTAAGGGCTGTTTATATCTTGAATACGTGGGTCATTCAACGGTGCGTGAGCGGGTGAGTTTAAAACGTTCCAATAAACAGGTCTGCCTTGACTAAAATCTCCTCCAGCCACGTTTTGGTATTGGTATGAATACGTCAATCCAATATTTGTGCTGAATTTATCAATTTTTCTACCCGCTTTAAGATTAATGTTTGAACGCTCATAGACATCATTCGGAACAATTCCCGTTTTATCTACTCGCTGTAAACTAAATCCGAAATAGTTATCATCTCTTCCAACTCTGTAAGAAATATCGTGTTGAGAGGTAAGGGCATTTTTGAAAAAATCTTTTCGTGGATCAACTCCTAAAGCTGAATAAGGCACTTTTAAAGTATCCAATTTCAATGAACCGTCTGGCTGTAAAACTTGAACACCATATCCCAATGGTCTAAGTAAACCATCATACGCAGGTCCAAAACTTTGATTCTCGAATGGAACATATAAACGTTGTCCGTTTTTGTCTAAAAATGGATTTCCTTCACCACCATTTGAACCAAATTTTTGTTGCAAACCAGGCATATATGAAATACTTTCATTTTGTGCCGAGTAACTGTAATTAATACTTGGTTTATCAGAACCTGCACCCTTTTTTAGATTCACAATTAAAACGCCGTTGGAAGCATCAGAACCATACGTAGCCGCAGCACTTGGTCCTTTCAAAATGTTAGTACTTTCAACATCATTTGGATTAATGGTAGCTAAAAAATCTTGCGGTGTAATCACACCATCTACTACCAACAGGGCTTGGTTATTGCCAAGTAATGAACGGTTTCCCCGTAATATAATGCTGACACCGGGGTTTACGCCATTGTTTACCGTACTAATTTGTAAACCAGATACTTTTGCCGTTAAACCATTCGCTAAGTTAGTAGGGTTGGCTTGTGACAAATCTGCTCCTTTGATTTTGGCAACTGAAGAACCAATCTCACGTTCGCTTTTTTGCAAACCAAATGCTCCAACGACCACTTCGTCAAGTTCGCTTTGTTTTTCTTGCATCGTTACATCAATTGCATTTCTCGAACCCACGGTAAGCGTCTGGGTGGCAAATCCAATAAATGAAAACGATAACGAACTATTGGCAGACGGGACGGTAATTTTATAAATTCCTTCTGCATTTGTAGTAGTTCCCTTGGTGGATCCTTTTAGGGCAATATTCACGCCTGGCAGAGGAGAGTTATCCCCTGAAGAAATAACCTTACCAGAAATTTGCCTGTCTTGTGCGAACACATTTATCTCCGATACCAATAGTAATACGGAGATAAAAAGTAACAATTTTCTCATGTTTTGTTGTTTTATTGATGAAAATTTATTAAAATATTACATTTGTAAAAAGTGTAATCACGTCAAAAATTCTAATCCAGATTTGGATATAAGAATCTGTCTCTCAGACGACAAAATGTCGTAATGTTTTAAAAACGTTTTGAATGAAATTTGCCTTGAATTTTTAAGAATTCATGGACATTAACTAAACAGTGGATCAGTTTATAAATCGAATGAGTGGCGAAAAATTGATTGTGTTAATTTCAATAAATCTTTAAAGATTAGCGATTGGAGTAATTTGGACTATAAAATATTTTTTGTTGTGTTAGTTTTTAAATTTGTTGTTGAAGTGCGAGCATAAAATTAACCTTTTTTTATAATATACGTTGATTTTTTGTGTATTTGCTATGAATTATTTTTGTGATACTCGACAATTAATGGCAATTATTTTATTGAAATTTTCGTAACCAATTGATATTATGAACTTTGAATAAATTAATCAATAAAAAAGACTCAACGAAAGTTGAGTCTTTTTTATAACTATTATTTAAATCAATTAGATAATACTACGGATTAGCAATATCCCAATTAACTTCCGCTAATGGACGAGGCATTTTATCATAAATAGCCATACCAGCAACAGGAAGTGTAATTTCTGATAGTTTTCCATAACGACGCATATCAACCCAACGGTGTCCTTCATACCATAATGAATAAGCTCTTTCTTTCAAGATTGCGTTAATTAAAGCATCTTTATCAGTTACTCCAGCATAATTTTTCAAACCAGCTGCCATACGAACAATATTGATATATTTTGTTGCATCAGCCGTTTTTCCTTGTTGAGTTGCTACTTCCGCTGCAATCAAAACTAATTCTTCATTACGAATAATTGGTACTGAAGAACTTGCAGAGTTATACATATTCGCCAAATATTTGGTTGCATAAACAACGCCATTTGTGAAAGATATTGAAGGGCTTATCACGCTCAATTTCTTCAATCTCAAATCTCCTACTTCTGCATCATTCCATAATTTTTCAACCCCCACAATACGAACCGTTGAAGTATTAATCAATGGATTCCCAACATCTGGATTTGTTGGATTGAAAGTGTGTGAAGGTCCTGCTGTTAAACTACCTGTTTCGCTTAAAAAAGTTTGAGGCAATAAAGCGGCTGCTCCTGCCCAATCTTTTTGATAAATGGCAACTCTTAGGGCAATAGCACGGTTAAATTTTTTGAAATTTGCTGGTGTATTAAATCCTGCATAAGTTGCTGGCATAGCAAAAGGAAAAGTTGCACCTGCTGCATCTAATTGGGCTGCACCATCATCCAAAAACTTTTTAATTCCCGCTAATGATTCATCGTAAGTAGCAAATTTACTTGGCTTCAAAGGGTCTTCAACATTCAAACGCACACCATTTGTATATTGTACATTTAATTCATAAAGATTGGCTAAACCTTTGAATGTATTCGCTAACCCTAAATATCCACTTGCTTCTTGAGCCGTTACTGATTTGGTATTAGCAACTGCTGCAATTAAAGTATTGGCTTGTCTAACGGCTGGACCAAAAGCGGTTGTTGCACCACCATAAAAATTTGAATTATCCAAAGGTTTTGTACCATTCAATTCTGTCATCCAACGGTTTTCAGTTGAATTAAAGTTAAATAATTCTTTCCCTGCCGTTCCTACTACTTGTGTGTAAGTATCAATACCATCTCTGGCACGACCAATTTGTCCAATTGCTAAAGCATCTAATTGGCCTTTCGTAGCATTTGAAGTTACTGAACTTAAACTGGGATTATTTGGATTGATTACCTGCTCGGTTGTGGTAATCCCGCATGACATTAACCCATTGGCTAATAGTAATGCTGAAAATATCGAATATATGATTTTTTTCATTTTTTCTGTATTAAGTATTATTAATGAATTGGAAGAGGCGATTCTACAAATCAATCGTCAAACGGAACATTAAACGACGTACTGGAGGAATTGAACCAATATCAACGCCTGCATTAATTGCCTGTGTACCGAAGTTTGAGTTTTCTGGGTCATATCCTGACTTATAGTCTGTCCACATGAATAAATTACTTCCAGAGAATCCAACTTTAATGCCTTCTACTGCGTTACGGAATGCTTTCTTAACAACTCCAGAAGGAATTTTATAATATAAACCTACTTCTCTTAATTTAAAGAAACTTACTACCGAAGGATTATAACCTTCCTGAATTACACCATCAATAATACCATTAGCATTTTGACGAGAAATACCATTAGGTACAACATCTGCACCAGTAGCTGGTTTCCCACTCGAACCTTTGTTCAAACTTGTGCTATTCCAATCGCTGGTTGTTCCACCTTCGTCAAACAATTCACGAGCCAAACTGATAACGGTAAATTGGTGACGATATTCCCCTAAAACAGTCAAATCAAAGTTTTTGTAATGGAAAGTATTATTTAACGAAAGATTGAACTTAGGTTGGTGATCTCCATAAACCGTGAATGAAGTTGCGTCAGCAGGGTCAGTTTTTGGATTACCAACTACTTCCGTTGGAGAACGGTCAAGTTTAATACGATACGAACCAAAAGTAGCACCAAATGCCCCTGTATTACGAGTAGGAATTCCCAAACGAGTAATTACACTACGGTTTTGATAATAAATGGCATTCATAGTCCAACTGAAATTCTTCGTTTTCACGGGAGTTCCACCTAATGAGAATTCAACACCTTTATTTTCTAAATCAGCTAAGTTTGTTTGTACAGATGATAGACCTGTTGTTGGTGCAGTAGTTAAAGGTTGAATTAGGTCAAATACTTTTTTATTGTATAAAGTAAGTTCTCCAGTCAAACGTCCACCAAATAAACCAAAATCAACCCCATATTCTAATTCTGTTGCTCTTTCTGGTTGAATTTTAGGATTTCCACCCCCTGTTGAAACGGTTAATCCACCAATTCCACCAACTGATATTACGTTAAGGTTAGTGTAGGGAGTTCCAAAAGTTGGTACCCCTCCTGTTTCACCGTAAGCAATTCTCACTTTCATTTGATTTACTTTTTCACCTGCCCAAGTTCCAAATTTGGCAAGATTCAAAGCTACCGATCCTCTTGGGAAAGCATAAAATCTATCAAACTCACCATTAAGTGTTGATTTATCAAAACGAATACCTGCGGTAGCAATAATTTTGTCCTGATAATTTGCTTCTTGTTGAGCAAAAATACCAACATCTGTATTTGATTGATAGAACGGAATCGAGGTAATTACACTACCACCTGCAGGCGTATTTACACCTACTGGAAGCCCTTGACCACGACTGAAAGTATATCTACCTGTACTGTTCAAGCGAACTAAACCCGCAGAAGTTGTTAGGTTCAATCCATTATCCATTAATGATTTTGTAAAAATCAATGAAGCCTGAAAGTTAGTATTTGTTACTTCATTACGAGAATCCTGAGCAAGTCCTGGATTTTTTTCTGCTAATTGTGATTGTAAATCAGCTGGTAAATAAACCAAAGAATATCCACTTTGAACATCAAACCCACCATTCAAACGGAAAGTAAGACCAGTAGTTGCTGAATTAATAATACGAGCATTGGCAGTAAATCCTTGAATAAAACGATTTACTTTTAAGTTATTAGTGGCACGGTCACGGATTGCTAATGGATTTTCTCCAACGGCAGGGTCATTGTCAGGGTATCGCCCCGTAGCATCTGGATGTAAATCCACCCATGGATGAGTATATGGAATTGAATATCCGTAGTTGATGTTCGAGTTATCATTACCCGCCCATCCACGATCAGTATTAGTGAATACATAATTTGAACTAATTCCAAAATCAAGCCATTTGTTAATCTTGTGGTCAATATTAGCTCTGATTGAGGCACGAGTAAATCCAGTATTTTTGATAATACCTTTTTCGTCTGCTAAACTACCATTTACATAAAATTTAGTTCTCTCATCTCCACCCGTTAAACTTAAACGAGTATTTTTGATGATACCTTTCTCTCCGTATAATTCTCTTTCGTAGTCATAATATTTTCCAGAAGCCTTTGCTGCTTTGAAAGCAGGAATATCATCAGGATTAAACCAATCTTTAATTTTTTGTTCAGTCCATTCAGCACCGCCAAAGAATCTCTGTGCTTCGCCAAAACCAATATCTTGACCAAATGAAATTTTAGTTTTACCACCTTTTCCACGTTTTGTAGTAATAATAACTACACCTGCATTAGCACGAGTTCCGTAAAGTGCTGCCGCAGAAGCACCTTTCAATACTTCCATTGATTCAATATCGTCAGGATTCAAATCCGCCAAACGATTTGGATTATTATCCTGTGAATCTGAATTACTACCACTTGTTGCTTTGTTAGCAACGCCACGACCATTTGCAGATTGACTGTTATCAATATAAACACCATCCACAATAAATAAAGGCTGTGAGCCTGATGCTCCTAAAGTACTTACACCACGCAACTGTACGTTGAAACCACCACCAGGCATTGAAGTATTTTGTTGGATAGTAACGCCCGCCAATTTACCATATAATGCACCGTCAGTTGTGATAGGCGTAGTTGTTCCTGTTAATTGACTTGCAGAAACAGTTCCCACTGAATTGGCAAGATTTGAACGTTTTACACTCGTAGCCAAACCACTTACTACAACTTCCGAAAGTTGATTAATACTTTCAGTTAATTGCACATTCACTTCTGAACGATTTCCAATTTTTACGTCTTGCGAACTATACCCCACAAAACTTATTGAAAGTACGGCATTTCCAGATGCATTAACTTTATAGTTACCCATAGCATCAGTCGTTGTTCCTTTATTGGAACCTCTCACCGCTATGCTTACACCAGGTAATGGCGAACCATCTTTGGCATCAACGATTTTACCCGTTATCAATTTGTCTTGAGCTAATAATTGCCCACAAAGTCCGAGCAACGCTAAGACTGATAATAGAAGAATTTTTTTCATGTGATTTTTTTAAAAGTTAATGAAAAGTAAAAAAAATTAACAGTAAACCCTTAATTAATTGTTTATGACAATCAACTATTTATTAGATGACAAGTAAATATGCCACCAATTTTACAGGATAATTAAGAAAAAAAGATACATTGGGAACTTGCAAAAATCATTAAATTGGATTCGAAAATCATCAATTAAATGTTAGGGAGAAACATTCCCCATAACATTTAAGTAAAAGAGATTTTTTTGGGAGCTTTGTTCGTTTGGTTGATGAAATATTTAATTGTCTTTATGATATGGTTATGGTTTAATGAATGTTTAAAACCTAAAATTAATAATTATTTAACAAATATACTCGTAAATGAAAATTTTTCTCCGTCAAATAATCCTAAGTCCGATAATTTAAGGTTAGGAATCACTAATAATGCCATAAACGAAAGACTCATGAAAGGAGAAGTCAATGTACAACCTAATTGTTTGGCGAATTCGTCAATGGCAGAATATTCTTTGGCAACCTCATAACCGTCCTTGTCTGACATTATTCCAGCAATTGGTAACTTTAGAATATTTTTTTGTCCTTTTCCATTAATACAAGAAATGCCTCCACGGGCTTCAATAATCAAATTTACAGCTTCGCAAATTGATCTATCATCCACGCCAACGGCAATAATATTATGTGAATCATGGGCAACTGATGAGGCAATGGCTCCTTCTTTTAAACCAAAATTTTTGATAAATGCTACTGCTATCGGTTCATCTTGATAACGATTGACAACCACAATTTTCAGAATATCCCGTTCTATGTCAGAGACAACAAAGCCGTTAGAAAGGTTGGAATTATGTTCAGACTTTAAAGTTATTA
>JACMRQ010000327.1 GCA_014376355.1 Arcicella sp.
CCTTATCATCCTTCAAAGATTTACCGTAGGAAGGAATCATTTCTCCCAATTTTTCTTTCCATTCCGCTGATTGCATGAGTTCTGGAAAACATTCTTCCATCACTTCCAACATCACCACAACCGAAGTTGAGGCTCCTGGAGATGCCCCCAATAATGCTGCAATTGTGCCATCTTTGGCAGTAACTACTTCCGTGCCGAATTCCAAAACGCCTCCCTCCTCTTTGTCTTTGCGAATTACTTGTACTCGCTGTCCTGCAATGGCAAGTTCCCAATCTTCGTCTTTTGCGGTTGGAATAAATTCACGCAACACTTCAACCTTTTCTTCCATTGAAAGCATGACTTGCTGGATAAGATATTTTGTTAAGGGTAAATTATGAATGCCGACGTTCAACATCGGTAAAATATTATCAAATGAAATCGAAGCGGGTAAATCTAAATACGAACCTTCCTTCAAAAATTTGGTAGAAAATCCTGCAAATGGTCCAAAAAGTAATTCTTTCTTTCCATCAATTATCCTTGAATCCAAATGCGGAACCGACATTGGGGGCGTTCCAACTTTGGCTTTTCCATAAACTTTCGCCTCATGTTGGGCAATCACCTTCTCATTATTACACACCAACCACTGCCCACTCACGGGAAAACCACCAAAACCTTCTGCTTCTGGAATATCCGATTTTTCAAGTAATCTCAACGAGCCTCCACCCGCACCGATGAAAACAAATTGTGAAGTAACGTGTCTATCTTCTCCATTTGTTTTATCCTCTACCCGAAGTTTCCATGTCTTATTTTCCTGTTGTTCGAGGGTTTGAACCTCATGATTAAGGAAAACATCTACTTCATATTTATCTTTCAAATGTTTACAAAGATTGCGGGTAAGTGTACCAAAATTCAAATCCGTTCCGTGCGGAGTACGAGTAGCGGCGATGGGTTCTTTAGGATTTCTATCTTTCATCATTAACGGAATCCAAGATTTAATTTTCTCAAAATCGTCCGAAAATTCCATTCCTTCAAATAAATGACATTTTTGCAAAGCCTCAAAACGTTTTCTCAGATATTCAACGTCTTCTTGCCCTTCCACAAAACTCATGTGTGGAACTTGATTAATAAAATCTTTGGGAGAACCAAAATAACAGTGTCTTACTAAATATGCCCAAAACTGTTTAGAAATTTCAAAAGATTCAATAATTTTGATGGCTTTTGAAATATCAACCGTTCCGTCCTCTTGGAGAGGTGTGTAATTGAGTTCACACAAAGCAGAATGACCCGTTCCAGCATTATTCCAAGCATCGGAACTTTCGCCAGCTACTCTATCAAGTCGTTCATAAATATCAATTCTGATCGCTGGATTGAGTTCTTTGAGAAGTACGCCAAGGGTAGCAGACATAATTCCTGCTCCAATTAAGATTACGTCACAGTCGGTAGAAGTATGTATTTTGTTGATATTCATTTTTTTTATTTGCGACAAATTAAATTCATCCGTTGGAATTATCTTACTTGAAAGTATAAATACTATTCGTTCTCATCCTTGCTCGTAGTGGCATTATCAATTTCATCAAAAAGGTATTCCAACTGTTCAATGTACCAGTAGTCTAAATTATCATGTTTAAAAATACTTTTACACCGCTTTTCAAAATGAGATTTAAAATTATTATCCTTCACCAATTTCGTGGCTTTTTTGAAAGCTGTAATCGAAGCATTATAATTCGATTCTGCCATACCGCCAAATTGATTGGCAAGGTCCGTAGCAACTTCGACTCTATAAATCAATAAATCAACGACATCATAAGGGAATACTGCAATTTTTTCATAATCTGAAATAATACTTTTTATCGTTGTGTTATTTACCATATTCCTTGGATTTCTACCCGATGTCCAAAATTGTTTGTAAATTTTATCTTTATATCCCTCTAATGCTTTCTGACGTTCTTCTTCCGTCATTAAATCTTGATTATAAAATTCTTTTACTTGTGGGAGTTTTGTATAAAGTTTTACAATTTCTTGCCGTAATTCCTCCTCACTCATTTCAGCAATGAGTTTTTTTAAATCTGAGAGTTTTGATTTTGCCATATTTTTGTTGCGATTTTAGGACGCAAATTACTTGATAATCAAGGGTTTTTCACGGATAAATTAAACCAAAAATAAACTTCTGACGTAAATTTTAAGTTAAAACAATGGATTAGATTCCATTTTTATCAAATCATTTTCTATATTTGGCGAAATGTAACGTTCGTTACCTTTAAAATAAGATATGTCGAAAAACTTAGTTATAGTAGAATCCCCAGCAAAGGCGAAGACCATTGAGGGATATTTAGGGAAGGATTTTACCGTAAGGTCATCGTTTGGACACGTAAGGGATTTGCCCAAAGAAAACGATGCCATTGATGTAAAAAACGGTTTTAAGCCCACCTATATCATCTCACCTGAGAAAATTAAAGTAGTCAATGAGTTGAAAGCATTAGTGAAATCTTGTGACGAAGTTTGGTTAGCAACAGATGATGACCGTGAGGGGGAAGCTATTTCTTGGCATTTAAAAGAGGCTTTAGGATTGCCTGACAACACTAAAAGAATCGTTTTTAGAGAAATTACCAAAAAAGCCATTCAAAATGCCATTCTTAGTCCTCGTACTATTGATGTGGATTTGGTGAATGCTCAACAGGCTCGTCGAGTGCTTGACCGCTTGATTGGGTTTGAATTATCACCTGTTTTATGGTCGAAAGTTAAGAAAGGCCTTTCTGCGGGACGTGTACAATCGGTTGCGGTGAGAATCATCGTTGAACGTGAGCGTCAAATTGACACTTTTGATTCAAAGTCTTCTTTCAAAATTATGGCTTTGTTCAACTTGACGGGCGGAAAAGTTTTACAGGCAGAATTACCTAAAAACTTTGAAACCGAAGCACAAGCAAAAGCATTTTTAGAGAAATGTATTGGGGCAGAATTTAAGATTAAAAACTTAGAAACTAAACCCGCTAAAAAGACGCCCGCCCCTCCTTTTACCACCTCAACTTTGCAACAAGAGGCTTCTCGAAAATTAGGATATGCCGTTGCTTCTACGATGTCTTATGCTCAGAAATTATACGAAGCTGGTAAGATTTCGTACATGAGAACAGATTCTACAAGTTTATCCGAAGATGCCATTGAAAATGCTACTGCGGCTATTAAAAGTGCTTATGGTGATAAATATGTCTTTAATCGGCAGTTTAAAACCAAGGACGAAAATGCTCAAGAGGCTCACGAAGCCATACGCCCGACGGATTTTTCAGTAAATAATGCGGGGGCTGACCCAAGAGAAAAACGTTTATATGATTTAATCTGGAAACGTGCCATTGCTTCACAAATGGCCGATGCTCTTTTAGAAAGAACTACCGCAACGGTCGATATTTCAACAACAATTGAGGATTTAATTGCTCAAGGTGAAGTAGTGAAATTTGATGGTTTCTTGAAAGTTTATTTAGAAGGAAAAGACGATGAAGACGATGAAGAAAATTCAAAAATGCTTCCTCCACTTACCATTGGACAGATTTTAGAATTAGACGTTTTAAAAGGTACTGAAAGATTTTCTCGTCCTTCTGCTCGTTACACAGAAGCAAGTTTAGTGAAGGCTTTGGAGGAAAAAGGCATTGGTCGTCCTTCAACGTATGCTCCTACCATTTCAACGATTATAAAGCGTGAATATGTTGTAAAAGAGGATAGAGAAGGGAAGGAACGTTCTTTCAGAGAAATGATTTTGAAAGATAATAAAATCTCGGAGAAGGTAAATAAAGAAACTTTTGGTACGGAAAAATCAAAGTTATTTCCAACCTCGGTAGGAATGGTTGTTAATGATTTTTTGGTCGATAATTTTAAGAATGTTGTCGATTTTAAATTTACTGCTGATGTGGAGGATGAATTTGATGAAATTGCAAAAGGGAAAATTGAATGGTCGGAAATGATTGGTAATTTTTATAAAGGATTTCATCAAACTATTGAAGACAGCAAAAATATTGACAGAAATACCGTTGGTTCTTCTCGTGAAATTGGCATCGACCCTAAAACGGGCAAAATGATTTCTGCAAGATTAGGAAAATTTGGCCCTTACGTTCAATTGGGTGAGCAAAAAACCAAAGATGAAGAAAAACCTTTATTTTTTAACTTGAAAAAAGACCAGTTAATTACTACCATCACTCTGGAAGAAGCCATTGCTTTAATGGAACTGCCCAAATTGCCTCGTGAAGTAGGTTTTTACGAAGATAAACCGATGATTATTGGTGCTGGAAAATTAGGACCTTACATCAAACATGATGATAAATTTACGAGTTTACCCGTTTCAGAAGACCCCTTTACCATAACCGAGGCTCGTGCTGTTGAAATTATATTGGATAAAAAAGCGGCTGATTTAGGAAGTGCCATTGGTGTATTTGAAGAGGAACCCATCACTTCTGGAAAAGGCAGATTTGGACCTTACGTGAAACACAACGGAAAATTCTATTCTTTGGGACGTGGAGAAAGTTTAGAAACAATCACGTTTGAGCGTTCGGTTGAAATCATTACCAAAAAACGGGATGCCGAAGCCAATAAGTTTTTGAAAGAATTCCCTGAAAATGATACCATTAAAGTATTGAACGGAATGTATGGTCCTTATATTCAGATTGGAAAGCGTAATGTTAAAATTCCAAAAGAAATGGTTCCTGCTGATTTGACTTTGGAAGATTGTATTCGTTTGGGCGAAGAAACGCCTGTGACAGCCCCGAAGAGTCGGAAGAAAAAAGAGTAAAACGAATAGTAGAAAATATAAAAAGCCTTCAAATTTTATTTTGAAGGCTTTTTTATATTTTTTCAATAATTTATTTACCTACAGAAATTAAATTAGCAAATAGGCGATACGCTCCTGACACGCCCGCTGGTAATTGTCTAAAAAAGGCATAACCCGTAAATATATAATTTCCTTTTCCGTATTTTGTGTAAAGTAATCCTCCGTCTAATGGTTTTTCGGTTGGGTCATTTGAAGATAAAATTGTTTCGTATTTCGGGTCCCATTCATTAGCAAAATATAATCCTCTTTCTTGAATCCAATTGTCGAAATCCTTATTGGTAATTTTATTGGGTGTATTTAATAATGGACTTTCTGGTTTTAGGAAGCGAATTTCGGTCTCTTCAACCGTTACTCTTTCTCGGGAAACTTTGAAAGGAAATGGTCCCATACCGCCCTCTATTTTTTGCAAATTATTATTCACTTGATATTGAACAATCATATTTCCACCTTTTTCAACGTATTCCATTAACTTTTTCTGATAATATTTCAGCCGTTCTTCTGTGTTATAGGCACGAACACCAATCACGATTGCATCAAATTTTGATAAATCTTCATTAAATTCTTTTTCAGTCAGCATCGTAACTGCGTATCCAATCTGCCGTAAAGCCGCTGGTACTTCATCACCCGCACCTGCGAGGTAACCAATATTTTTTCCTTTAAATTTAATATCCAATTTAACAACCTTCGCCTCTGAAATTGGAAAAAGCGTTTGTGGAGGAATATGGTCGTAAGCAACCGTTAAAATTCCTCTGTCGAATGTTCCATTGGCAGTTGTAGCAATAACTTTAATTTGTCCTTCCGAATCCTTTGATGAAGGTGTTACTTTAAAAATCACTTTCTGTTCTTGGTATTTATTGGCTAAATTAAAATCAATATTTTCAGGAACTGATTTCCAACCAGTTGGCAAAACTAAACTTACAGAGCCTGTTACATTCGCTTTGGCTGATTTTAAGGTTACTTCCACCTCTTTTGCTTGAGTATTCGCAAATACATAAACCTTATCTGAAATAGTAGCAGAAATTTCTGGACGTATCTCGAAATTACGATAAAGCTCTCCACGAGTTTCATCGGTATATTTATAAATAATTGGTGTATTGAATGTAAGTATTTGATTATCAATGGTAAATAAAAATTCTGCTTGTAAATCTGCAGGTTTTTCTGGTAATCCAATTAATTCCTGATTATCAACTCGATACATTCCTTTTCCCATTTTCTTTTCCGCCAACCAATACGGTTGCGTAAAAGGCTGACCTTTTGGAATTTCTACGGAAAACGTAATTCTTTGTAATTCATTATTACCTAATTCAGTTTTCATGGTGGTGTCTTTTCCCAAACCAATTAAACGAATTTTATTCAAAGTAACTGGCAATTCAGAACGTTTAACCAAAGTAGTAGTAACATTAATTTTCTCGCCAGAAGCCGCTGAATATTCATTAGGATTTGCTTCAAAATATAATCCAGAACAGGCGATAATAAGGTTTTCTAATTCTTTTTTCTTCTGAACTTTCCAGTATTCATCTTCTAAATTATTAACTAATTGGTAAGCTTTTAAAAGCGTTGGAACGATTGCCGAAGGGTTTTCTGGATTAAAATTTTTATTGGCTTCATTCACTAAAACTTCAATTTCTTTTCCCCCTTTTACCCGATTCCAAGTGATATCAATGCCATCAAAAATGTCCTTATCAGCTCTTTCTCCAAATTTATGGACAAAATATTCGGGTCTTGCTCCACGTCCACGAGGAACACCAAAACCTTGTGATTTATGCTGTGAGCGACTTTCAGCGGCAATTTCGTTGTATGATTTTCCTAATAATGGATTGTATGCTCCAATATCTACTTGAATCCAGTCTTTTTCTGCGGGTTTTTGTGTTTGAGTAACTGTTCCGAAATTAAACGTATTCCATACCACTCTTTTCGCTTGCCAAGGTTTCACATATTTCAATTGTTCTGGGTATTTGGTTGGATCGCCCGAAATTTTAAAAGCCTCCTCTGCCAAAACCGCCGAGGCTGAATGGTTGCCATGCCCCGCACGAGCATCAGGTGGAAATCTGCATATAATTACATCAGGACGAAGATTTCTAATTCGCCAAACAACATCACCTAAAACCGCCTCATGCCCCCAAATTTGCATGGTTTCATCTGTATTTTTTGAGAACCCAAAATCGTTGGCACGAGTAAAATATTGCTCTGGTCCATCAATGGCACGAGCCGCCAAAAGTTCTTGAGTTCGGATAAGTCCCAATAAATCAGAGAGTTCTGGACCTACTAAATTTTGTCCTCCATCACCACGAGTTACTGACAAGTAAGACGTTCTGACTTTTCGCTCCTTCGCAAGCCACGAAAGCATGATAGTATTCTCATCGTCTGGATGTGCCGCAATATACAGAGCCGTTCCAAGAACATTAAGTTTTTTAAGATTCAATAGAACCTCGCCCGTGGGCATCGGTTTGATAGGTTGGGCATTTAGTAATGAGCAGTGAACGATAAATAGTAAAATTAGATAGCGTAATTTGTGTATGGTCATTTTGGGATTGATGTTTAGGTTGATAACGAATTGGGAACACAAATCTACTGATTGTGATTTGATTTTGGTTGGTGATTCACTATTTTTGAAAGAAATTTCAATTTAATAATTTCAAATATGAATTCTTTAAAAACAATCCAAAATTATTACGAATACTTTAATCAGAAAAACTGGCAAGGAATGCTTTCTCTTTTGCATCCAGAAATTCGACACGAAAGTAATCAAGGTGATGTGAGAATCGGTATTGAAAAATTTACAGACTTTCTCAAAAAAATGGATGAATGTTACGATGAGAAATTAACCAATATGGTATTTTTTACCGAACCTTCCAATCAAAAAATTGCGGTTGAATTTACAGTAAATGGCATTTATAAAAAAGCTGACGATGATTTACCTCCCGCTCATAATCAAAATTACGTACTTCCTGCGGCGGCTTTTTTGGAACTAAAAGATGGGAAAATTTCAAGAGTGACAACCTATTACAACCTAACCCTTTGGCTTGAATTAGTTTCAAAGTAGCACATCAAAATAATGATTTACAAAACATTTAAAAGCAAAGAAATAGAATCGGTTTTCGATGATTTGGCTCGTTTAAGAATTACTGTTTTCAGAGATTATCCTTACTTATACGAAGGGACGATTGAGTATGAAAAAGAGTATCTAAAAACTTATTCAAAATCAGAGCGTTCATTTTTATTTACCGTTTATGATGGTGATAAAATGGTTGGAGCAACAACTTGTATTCCCCTAACTGATGAAACCGAGGAAGTAAAAAAACCTTTCTTGGATTTAGGAATGGATATTGATTCAATATTTTATTTTGGTGAAAGCATTTTACTTTCACAATATAGAGGATTAGGTCTTGGAAATCGTTTTTTTGATGAAAGAGAAGCCCACGCAGAGCATTTTGGCATTTTTAAAATGACTTGTTTTTGTGCTGTAGCTCGACCAAATAATCATCCAATGAAACACACTAATTATCGTCCGCTTGATGAATTTTGGATAAAAAGAGGATATCGTAAAGAAGTTGCCTTAGAAAGTCAATTCGAATGGTTAGACATTAATGAGAGCATACCTACCTTTAAATCAATGATTTATTGGACTAAAAATATTTTACCCAAATAATGAAAATCGCTACGGCTCAATATCCTATAACGCTACATCCAAATTTCCAGTCATGGCAAAACCATACTGAAAAATGGGTACAGTCAGCCCTTACTGAAAATGCCGAATTACTTTTATTTCCAGAATATGGTTCAATGGAATTAATCAGTATTTTTTCGGAAGAAATCAGACAAAATATTTGCCAACAAGTTATCGAATTAAATTCTCTGAAAGAATCATTTTGCCAAACTTTTGAAGATTTAGCCAAGAAGTATGAAATTATTATTGTTGCCCCCAGTTTCCCAGTATTAGAAAATGGAAAAATTTATAATCGGGTTTATGTTTTCTCCAAAAAAGGCTTAGTTGGCTATCAGGACAAGTTTTTTATGACTCGTTTTGAAAATGAAGAATGGGGTATTTCATCTGCTCCCAAAGTATTAAGCCTTTTTGAAACACCGTGGGGAAGTTTCGGAATTCAAATTTGTTATGATGTTGAGTTCCCGATTGGTGCTCAATTATTATGTGCTAATGGAGCAATATTGATTTTAGCACCCAGTTGTACCGAAAGTATTCGTGGGGCAACTCGTGTACATATTGGAGCCAGAGCCAGAGCCTTAGAAAATCAATGTTACGTAGCAGTTTCTCAGACAATTAATAATGCAGAATGGTCGCCAGCAGTGGATATTAATTTTGGATATTCAGCCATTTACAGTACTTCTGATGAAAATTTCCCCGAAGATGGAATTGTAGCTATTCAAAAGCCCCAAATGGAAGGATGGTTAATTGAAAATATGAATTTTGAATTGATAGAAGGAGTTAGAGAAAATGGTCAAGTTTTTAATTTCAAAGACTCTTCACATTATAAGATGACTTTTCTATTAGAAAATATTACTATCAAAAAAGTAAAAGTCTAATGTTGGGTTGAAAAAGAAGCCTACTAAATGGCAAGCTCTTTTGGCATAATCCTTACTTTGTATTATATTTTTGTAACCCGTGAGACATTATTTTGAAAGTCCTTTCAGCTATATTGGATAAATAAAAATCGATGTCGGTTTGACACCGATTTTATCAGTTTTCTTTTATTCGTAAATCAAATTCAAAATCTTCTAAATCAATAATTTTGAGTTTTTTAAAGTCTTGATGTTGATGATTAATTAAATAATTAAATTCGTTTTTAATGATTGCCGAAGGAACTCTCAAAACGCATGATTCAAAATTTTGCACCCATTTATCACCAATTTCTTGACAAATCGGGTAATTATTATGTTCACTCCAATATTCTGGCAAAACATCCATATTAAGCGTTTTAATCTCTAATTCATCTGGAATATCAATTATTGTTAGTTTAAAAGGTGTTCTTAATCTGTCAGCATTTAAGTGTGCAACCATTTCCAAACACGTCAAAGCCCGTGATGAGGCTGAATAGCAAGTAAAAATTCCGTTTGAATTCCATCTTGCCGCAAAACCAGAGCCTCTTAAATTCCCTGCCCATTTTTCTGTAGTAATTCTAAAAACAATCATTTAATGAGTTTTATTAAGCAGTTGCACCAAATTCAATTCTATATAATTTTTCCAAAACTAATTCGATTCCACCTGATGTTTCCATCAATTCAACTGGAACTTGCCAGCCTAGACCATAAGCAGGCTTTTGAATCCAGCGGCGAAATGCTTCTAATTCTCCAAAAATTTCGGTACCTTTTCTGAAAAGGGCAATGATTTTCAGAGCATGTTCGCTACTGACAATATCCAGATTTTTATTTTCTTGAATATATCGTGTAATGGTCTTGGCAGAAGTATTAAACAATTGTGCAATTTGTTCTTTCTTGAATCCTGAAAGCAAGATAATATCATAATATGCCTGAGAACTTAACCCTTTACGAGCATTGAAAACGATTGAAATATTATCACGAATTTGTGAATCGTATTTCGAATAAATGGCAGCTTCTTCTTGAACTAACATAGCTTTATTTGTTTAAAAAATAATTTACAGCCCAAAATAATGGAAATTTGTCTAATAAAAAAAAAAGACAAATTTCCAATTTTTAATTAATTTCATCCTTTTTCTCAAAAGTCAAGAATAAATAAATACTGAGCATAGTAATACTAATTTCAAAAACTAAAAGAGCATTAATTATTCCGAAACTATCTGCTAAATATCCCAAAAACACGGCAGGAATTCCGAAGCCAATATACCCATAAAACATATATCCTGAAACAGCTCTTGCTCGTTGTTGTTCGCCTAAATTGGCAATTAAAGCCAATCCACCTTGATAACTAAATCCATAAGCCGCTGAACCAATGATAGCTGTTCCCATTAAAACGATAGGAAGAATTCCATAAAAACATCCTAAAATAACTAATCCAAATCCGATTGGGACTAAAGCAAAACCTAATTTTACACTTAAATTTGGAGCAATATTTTTACGAATAAAGGGCTGCAAAAATGCTCCAGTCCAATTGATTAACACCAAACAAAATCCTGCGTATGCTGCAAAACCAAATTTAGCTAACTGCGTTGGAATAATTGAAATAACTACGCCAGTAGCAGCCCAGCAAATAGCGATGGATAAATTTATAGGAAATGAACCTTTTGGAAAATAAGGAAGTCGAAGTACAGAGCCTCCGATTGGCGGAAGATTGGGTAAATAAAATGCCAAAATAATTCCAATTAAAGTAATACTCACCGCAAAAAAGTAGGTTATTGGCGAATGAGTAAA
>JACMRQ010000328.1 GCA_014376355.1 Arcicella sp.
CCTATTAACGAAAACTTGCTGTATGGGAAAATAATGGAGTTAGTAAAAAAGAAACCATAATTGGGGAGTCACTTAGATGTGGGGTAAACTTCGAGTGGATCAAAAAGTGTACTAACATTTGACACACACTTTTTGATGAACTCCATATTCTTAGGGTATCGGGAAATACACAATTTTGAATTAAAGTGTTACAGAAAATTAGCCTTTTGGGTAAGTATTTGGATAGAAGCGACTTCAAAATCTTCTGATGAAAATAACATAGTGTTTGAATTTTTAATTATTGGTATTTTAAGGTTTTCTCTGATAATTTTATATTTTTTCCAACAACCATTCAAAAACATTTTTATAAATAATGCCAGATCTACTATGCGGAAATGATTCCGTTGATAGCAAAAATTTAGGATAATTATCTTTTACCATTTTTAAGGGTGTAAATTCTCTTCTTTCGGTTTCTGGGTTTGAAATTGTCCACGATACTTGATAATATTGAATTTCACCGTTGCGATTTTTAACCGTAAAATCAATTTCGGCATTCCGAAGCGTACCTGTCCATATTTTATACACACGCCTTAAAAGTTCCAAATACACAATGTTTTCAAGAATATGCCCTCTGTTTGCGGTTCTGTCTCTGCCAATTAGTACGTTCAACAAGCCGACATCAATCAGGTAATACTTTTCTTGTGTTGCCAATTGTTTTTTACCTTTTATATCGAAACGATGAACACAATAAAAAACAAAACTTTCGACTAAGTACCCAATAAATTTCTCTACCGTTGCGTGGTGCACACCTTGATTATCGGCTTTCAATGCTTTTGAAATGCTACTTGGCGACACCTGACTACCAATGTGAGCTGCAACAAATTTTACAACATTGTTAAATGCCCGTTTATCGTTAATGTTATACCGTTGGGTAATGTCTTTTTCTATGATGGTAGCATACAAAGCCTCGAGGTATTCGTATATTTTATCATAACCTTCTTCTGGTAATTCAACGCCCTTTGGCAAGGATGTTTCGTTTACGTAATCATAAAAAAGGCTTCATAATTCAAATACTTATTTTTGGATATCAATACTTCTGAATTCCAAATACTCGGTAAAAGAAAAGGGTAAAATAGAAATCTCAATATACCTTCCACTCAATAGTGTAGCCAATTCGCTTGACAATAAATTGGCATTAGAACCCGTAATGTAAACGTCCGTATTTTCGGTGGCATAAAGTCCATCAACCAATTTTTCAAAATCGGCAATGTTCTGAATTTCATCAAGAAAGATATAGTTTTTTTGGTCGGCTTGTTGCTTTACCTTAATTTCAAAATAAAGCGTATCCCACCTTTTGTTTAAAAAATTTTCGGGTATTTCAAAGTTGTAAAACTGTATTTGTGAGGGCATTACCTCATTTGCTAACAAACGATTCTGAAACAATCATAATAACGTAGATTTCCCCGAACGACGTAAACCCGTTACTACTTTAATGATATCTTTGTCTTGATAAGACACCAATTTATTCATGTAAGTATTGGTAAAGAATTAATTAATAATATTATTTGAAGTTAATTTTGATTTTATCTCCCACTTGATTTAGACAACTACTGACTGCATAAAATAAATCGTCAGCTGATAAATAATCTTCGGGTTTTATCCATCTGGCTTTTAGCTCCTTCCATAATCTTTCAATAATGTTTAGATGTGGAGAGTATGGAGGTAAATAAAAGATATAGAGTCCCCGTTTTTGCCAAAATTTAATGCGTTCCTTGATTTTGTGGGCAGTATGAATACGAGAATTATCCAGAATTATAACGGTTGGTTTTGTGATTGAAAATGAAACTTGTTCTAAAAATTCAATAACAAAATCAGTATTGATATTTTTTGTAGTGGTCTTGAAGATAAATTCATTTTTACGAGATAGTAAACCAAAGCAATTGAGCTGTTTGCCATGATTGGCAGTAATACCG
>JACMRQ010000329.1 GCA_014376355.1 Arcicella sp.
ACGATATTAGTTAGCTATTACTAAAATAACAATGTTAAATAACCAATTTTAAACAATGACTAAATCAAATCTTCCTGTTCCTGCCAACGAACAAGATAGGCTGAAAACATTATTTAATTACCAAATACTTGATACTTTCTCAGAAGAGGAATTTGATAGTATCACTAAATTGGTAGCCTACATTTGTGACGTTCCAACTGCATTCATTACGTTCGTTGATGAAAAGAGACAATGGTTTAAATCAAGTGTAGGGTTAGAAGGTACCGAAACTCCTCGAGATATTCCCTTTTGCCAATATACTATCATGGAACAAGAAATATTTGAAGTTCCTGATGCACTATTGAACCAAACTTTTAGAGATAATCCCCTTGTAACGAATGTACCACACATTCGTTTTTATGCTGGAGCTCCACTGACAACCCCCGACGGCTTCAATATTGGGGCTTTGTGTGTAGTAGATCAAGTCCCCCGAAAATTAGATAATGCCCAACGGACAGCACTGACAACGCTTGCTAGTCACGTAATTACTCAACTCGAATTGAGAAAAAAAAATCATGCGTTAAAGGATGAGGTAGAAAGACTTACAAAAAAAGTCACCACCGAATTAGACAGCTACAAATTAGCCCTGGATGAAATATCGGGGGTAATGATTTCTGATAATCAAGGAATTATCAAATATGTGAATGAAAATACTTGTGAGATTTCTAAATATTCGAGGGAAGAATTAATTGAACAAGATAGTAGAATTTTTGATTCAGGATTTCACCCTCAGCACTTTTTTGAAGACATATGGAATACTATTTCTTCGGGTTCCGTTTGGAAAAACGAAATCAAAAATAAAGCGAAAGACGGTTCATTTTATTGGACAGATACCACCATCGTCCCTTTCATGGACATTAACGGAAAGCCTTACCAATACGTTTCTATCAAAATAGATATTACCAAACAAAAGCTAAACGCAAATCAGTTATACAAATTTTTTGATCTATCCGTGGACTATTTTTGTGTAATAAACAGCAACGGTTTTTTCGAGAAAGTTAGTTCTGCTTTTTCAAAAGGGTTGGGTTTTTCCGAAGAGGAATTCTTGTCCCAATCTCTTTATGATTTTATACACGAAGAAGATATTGAAATATCCAACAAAGCGATGGAAAAATTAAGGCAAGGTTTAAGCAACACTAATTTGGAAGTAAGGTTCAAATGTAAAAGTGGTGGCTACAAATTACTAAGCTGGAATTCTGCTACCGACCGTGAAACGGGCTTATTCTTTGCAACCGCCCGGGACATTACCGAAAGCAAAAAAATAAGTGAGGAAAACATAAGACTTTCCTGGGTTGCCAAAAGCACCGATAATATTGTAATTATTACGGACAAATACCGAAAAATACAATGGGTAAATCAGGCTTTTGAAACCTCAACGGGGTATTCTCTGGATAAGGCAATCGGAAAAAACCCAGCATCACTACTGCAATACGAAGAAACAAGTCTTGAAACAGTTGACACCATCAGAGAAGCCTTGAATAATAAAGTATCATTCAAGGGCGAAATCAAAAACAGAAGCAAAGACGGTAGAAGGTATTGGCTTGACCTCAGCATAAACCCAATCTTTAATGATAAGAACGAACTCATTAATTTCATTTCGATTGAGACGGATATTACCGAAAAAAAGAAGAAAGATTTGAGTATTCGTAATTTATTAAATACGCAAAATTCTATTTTCAACGGAGTAGGGCATGCCGTTATGTTTATTAACGCTGATGGTATTGTTCAAGTAATCAATAAGGTAGGGGTAAATTTAGTGGGTTACACAATGGAAGAAGTTGTGGGGAAAATGAGTGCATTAACTTTTTATGATGCTAACGAAGTACTAAGACGCTCGCTGGATTTAACTTTTGAATTAGGCGAAAAAATTGAGCCTGATTTCAACACGCTTATTGCGAAAACTACCCCTGAATACAATAATATGGATGCCAATGAGTGGACATACATTTCAAAATCGGGCAAACGGACACCCATTTGGATGAGTATAACCTGCATCAAAAATACGGACGGGGCAATTTTAGGTTATTTTAGTGCAGCAGAAGATTACACCATCAAAAAACAGGCGGAATCTGATTTGATCAATGCCAAAAATCTCGCCGAATTGGCAGTTTTTGCGAAAGATAGTTTTTTAGCGAATATGAGCCACGAAATTCGTACACCTTTAAACGCTATTATTGGTTTCACGGAGCTCTTATCACAAAATAACTTGGATACTGTTCAAGCAGAATACGTAGGTAATATCCAAGATGCCGGGGATAATTTATTATTGCTCATCAATGATATTTTAGATTTATCAAAAATTGAATCGAGCCAATTAGTCATTGAAAATCATCCATTTAATGTTAAAAACGTTTTAAATCACGTTTACAGCTTATTAAAAGTAAAAGCTGACCAAAAAGGACTTGAATTTAGTTTGTTTTTGGATGCCAATATGCCCGAATCTGTCACCGGAGATAAAGGTCGCATCAATCAAATAATAATGAATTTGGCGGGGAATGCCATAAAATTTACCGAAACGGGCGAAGTTTCAATTTCGGTGAAAAAAATGACAGAAACCGACACGACCGTTACCCTAAAGTTTTCGATAAAAGATACGGGAATTGGCATTGCACCTGAAAAATTATCTACTGTTTTTGAACGTTTTATTCAAGCGGAAGCCAGTACTACCCGTAAAATTGGCGGTTCAGGATTGGGATTAAGCATTGTAAAACAATTAGTAGAATTACTGGATGGTGAAATATCGGTAAAAAGTAAAATAGGTCTTGGCTCGGAATTTCATTTTTCATTAATATTTTCGAAAGCTGAAACTGTCCAAA
>JACMRQ010000330.1 GCA_014376355.1 Arcicella sp.
CAATAGCGGCTTCAAAATCACCACCTGCTTCAGTAAGGGCTTTCTTACAATCCATCATGCCCGAACCAGTCATTTGTCTTAATTTATTAACGTCTGCTGCTGAAATAGCCATTGTCTTGTTAATTTGATTTTTTGAAAATTATAAATTTAGAAATGATTTGAAAAAATCATTTTGTAATATTATTTTAATTCAAAATAGCCCACAGAAACCTATGGGCTATTTGAATTAATCACTTAATTTTTAAGTCTAAGAACAAATAATTGTTCATTATTAATTCTTATTTATTCATTAAGATTAGTCTTCTTTTTCGTATTTAGCGACAACTTTGGCTGCTTCTTTTTCTGCTTCCATGTCCACTAAACGCTTAGCTTCTTCTTCTTCAGCCATACGAGCATCGTCTTTATCTTGCTTGCGTTCCATCAGACCTTCTTCAATTGCTTTACCAATTGCCAAAGTAATCAAAGCAATTGATTTGTAAGCATCATCATTAGCTGGAATTGGGAAATCAACTAAATCAGGGTTTGAATTAGTATCACACATAGCAAATACTGGAATGTCCAAACGTTGTGCTTCTGCTACTGCAATATGCTCACGCTTAACATCCACAACAAAAAGAGCAGCAGGAAGACGAGTTAATTCGGTGATACCACCCAATACTCTTTCCATTTTCTCTCTGTCACGAGACATCATTAAACGTTCACGTTTTGCCAAAGCTTTCACAGTTACCTCATCTTTCAATAACTTGTCAATAGTTGACATTTTCTTGATTGATTTTCTAACAGTCTGAAAGTTTGTTAACATACCACCCAACCAACGGTCAGTAACGTAAGGCATTTTTAAACGACGAGCCTCTTCTGAAACAATCTCTTGAGCTTGTTTTTTAGTAGCAACAAACATAATTTTGCGTCCAGAGCGTACAATACCTTTGATAGCATTACAGGCTTCGTCTAAACAACCTAATGTTTTGTTCAAATCAAGAATGTGAATACCGTTCTTCTCCATGAAAATAAACGGAGCCATTCTTGGATCCCACTTGCGTGTTAAGTGTCCAAAGTGAACACCAGCATCTAATAATTCTTTATATTCTAATTGTGCCATTTGATTCAGTTAGCAATCCACAATTAACAATTAATAGTTTAAACTATTATGTTTATTGAAAACGTTAAACAATTTTTAAATGAAAAATATGAAAAAATATTGGCAAAACACCGGTCACTGTAAGTCTTACCAACTAATATGATTAGAAATTAATAGTTAAAGAGTACCAATTGGCAGTAAACTGATAATTGATAAAGAATAACTGATTCCTATCGTTTCGAGAATTGGAATTTACGACGAGCTTTCTTACGACCTGGTTTCTTACGTTCTACCATACGTGGATCACGAGTAAGAAATCCTTCTTTTTTCAAAGCTGGACGACGCTCAATATCAATTTCTTGTAATGCACGTGCAATTGCTAAACGAAGTGCCTCTGCTTGACCTTTGATTCCGCCACCGCCCATGTTTACTTTAACGTCATAAGTCCCTTCGGTCTTTGTCAAAGCAAATGGTTGATTAACGATAATTCTAAGGATTTCAGAAGGAAAATAGTTTTCCAACGTACGACCATTAATTAAATATTCGCCATTACCTGGTGTCATATAAAGACGTGCAACGGCTGTTTTTCTTCTTCCTAATGTATTGGTTACTTCTGCCATTTTCTTAGAGCTATGAGTTATGAGATATGAGATATGAGGTACAAATTATGTAGATTAAACACATAATTCATAATTCATAATTCACAATTCATAATTCTGAGTTAAAATTTAATTTCTGTTGGTTGTTGTGCTGAATGAGGATGTTCTGAACCTGCATACACATACAAATTAGTATAAAGCTTACTTCCCAAACGGTTTTTTGGTAACATACCTTTTACGGCAGATTCCATAATTCCTCTTGGATTTTTTGCTAATACTTCTCTTGGTGTAGCAAAACGCTGACCACCTGGATAGCCCGTGTGACGGATATAAACCTTATTGTTCATTTTCTTGCCTGTAAAACGAATTTTTTCAGCATTAATAACAATAACATTATCTCCACAATCTACGTGCGGTGTGTATGAAGCCTTGTGCTTTCCACGCAAAATCATTGCTATATGAGAGCTCAAACGACCTACAATTTGATTTTCTGCATCAACGACAACCCATGCTTTTTGAACTGTTGCAACGTTTGCCGAGATGGTTTTATAACTTAAAGTATCCACTTTATTATTGGTTAAAAGTCCGATAGTATTTTCTCATAGAAAGCACCTTTGCCACAAGGTGTTATAAAATTAAGTTCACGCTGGACTTTTATTAAGATTCGTGAATACTTCTTTTATATATCAGACGTTGGAACGACACTGATTTTCAATGATTTGTCCTTTATTTCTTTCCGAACGGGCATCCAGTTTAAATTTGGGAACGCAAAATTAGTCAATGTTTTGAGTATATGCAAAGAGATTAGAAAAAGTTTTTGTTGTTTTATTAGGTATATTCTTCTGGTCTGGTAAATAACGCCAAGTTTCTCTGGAAAAAACAAAAAGTCTTTATTATTTTACATCCAATGACTTATATATTCTGTTTAGAATAAAAACAGCACCTCATCAAATTAGTTGGTGATAATTTTGTGCTTTCTTCCTTCATTTAGTAATTTCTGGGAGACATTTAGGTTAGAACTTGTCGGGGAATTTAAAACATATAGAATCGTGTTTATTTTTGTAGTAACCAAACGACAGAAATAATGACTAAACAATTTGAAAAACTGACCGATTCTCAATGGGTTGCAATATCGGATATTTTCACGAGACGCAAAAGGAATCTTTGTTTACAGGCTGTTGTAAACGCTCTTTTATATATGGTTCGAGTAGGTTGTCAATGGCGAAACCTTCCAAAAGAGTACCCAAAGTGGACAGCGGTGAACTATTATTTTGAATGTTGGAAGGTAGATGGGACCTTCGAAAAGATAAATGTAAGACTTAATGAGTTAGATAGACAAAAAGAACAAAGATTATCTACTCCCTCTTTATTATGTGTTGATTCTCAAAGTGTTAAGTTGAATCCAATGATAGAAAAGGATAGAGGAATAGATGGAAATAAGTGTGTAAACGGGAGAAAAAGGGAGTATTTAGTTGATACAGGAGGACGTTTATGGGTTGCCATTGTTCATGCTGCCAATATTGCTGATGGAAAAGGGGCATTGCCATTATTAGGTAAATTAGGTTCTATTACGCCACGATTAGAGAAATTTTTGGGAGATACTTCTTACAATAAGATTTTTGCAAATGCCGTTGAAAAAGCGGGCTATGTGTTTGAAAAATCAGCCCGTTTTGCTGAAATAGATAAGACGGTAGAACAGCCCAAAAAGGGTAAAAAATTCGTAGTAGAATCAAAAAGATGGGTAGTAGAGAGAAGTTTTGCATGGACTAATCGGGCGGCGTTCCGCTTTTTCCGTAGAGTAACGAAAGATTATGAGAGAACAGTAGAATCTTCGGTTGCATGGCTATTATTAGCTAATACAACAATAATGCTACAACGAATTCTGAGTTAAACCAAATTATATTTCCCGACATCTTCTAAGACAAATCGGGTTATCCAACCTAAATTAAATTTGTACCTTTAAAATTATCATTCATAAAATTCAGTCCCGATGAGAAAAATCCTCCTACTATTACTATTATTTCATGCCTTATTTCAGTTAAGAGCTCAAAGAATTAACATTCCAATTGAAACCAATCAAAATGCTTTGGTGCTGCAAACCGATAAAGATAACCGTCTGGGAATCATTTATTTTGGCAAGAAATTAAGCCAAACTGCCGAATATCTCAATATTGGAAAAGCCTATAAATATAATGACGAAAATGCTGGAATTTATAACGGAGTTTATACCCCAAGCGGCACGTTCAATTTGGCAGAACCCGCCTTTGAAATTCTCCACGCTGATGGAAATACATCTTCTGATTTAAAATACATAAATCACCAAGTTGTAAAAATTGATGAAAATATCAACCAAATTAGTATTTTACTGAAAGACCCTATTTATCCTGTGGAAGTAACTTTATATTTCAAAACTTATGCCAAACAGAACGTAATGGAGCAATGGAGCGTCATAAAGCACCAAGAGAAAGGAACAGTAACCTTGAAAAAATATGCTTCCGCAAATCTTTATTTTGTTGCCAAAGATTATTATCTGCATCATTATCATGGAGGTTGGGCAAAGGAAATGAAGCCTGAAGACACCAAACTGACGGCTGGTATCAAAACCCTTGATTCTAAATTGGGAACACGAGCTAATTTATTTCAACCTCCCACTTTTATGCTTTCTTTCGACCGCCAAGCAACGGAAGACGATGGAAAAGTTTTGTTGGGAACGTTGGCTTGGTCAGGGAATTTTAAGATAGATTTTGAAAAAGATTCCTACCAAAATCTTCGGCTCATTGCGGGCATTAATCCGCACGCTTCTGAATATGCCCTTGCTGCAAATGAAGAATTCAAAACGCCTTCTTTTATCCAAACATATTCTGAAAATGGAAAAGGTGAAGCCAGCAGAAATATGCACGATTGGGCAAGAAAATATAGATTATTAGACGGTGAAGGTTCTCGATTAACACTCTTAAACAACTGGGAAGCCACTTATTTTAATTTTGATGAAACTAAATTAACGAGCCTTTTTAAAGGAGCAAAAGACTTGGGCGTTGATATGTTTTTGTTGGATGATGGTTGGTTTGCCAATAAATATCCTCGCAATAGCGATGCTGCAGGTTTGGGCGACTGGCAAGAAAACAAGAAAAAATTACCGAATGGCATTGGTTATTTGGTAAAAGAAGCCACCAAAGCAGGCGTTAAATTTGGAATATGGATTGAACCCGAAATGGTAAATCCCAAGTCTGAATTATATGAAAAACACCTCGATTGGGTGATTCGAGAACCGAATCGTCCTGAGATTTATTTCAGAAATCAATTACCCTTAGATTTATCTAATCCAGAGGTTCAAAACTTTGTTTTTGGCGTTTTGGATGATTTATTTACCAAGAACCCTGAACTTGCTTTTATCAAATGGGATTGCAATGCGGTGGTTTATAATGCCCATTCGATGTATTTGGAACGCATGAAAAAGCCCCAAACCCAACTTTACGTGGATTATGTGAAAGGATTATATAAAATTTTGGAAAGAATTCGAGCAAAATACCCTAAAGTGCCAATGATGTTATGTTCAGGCGGTGGTGGAAGAGTGGATTATGAAGCCTTGAAATATTTTACTGAATTTTGGGTTTCGGATAATACCGACCCGCTCGAAAGAATATTTATGCAGTGGGAATATTCCTATTATTATCCTGTCATTGCTCAATGCAATCATATTACCGATTGGAGTAAAGTTGGCATAAAATTCCGTACAGATGTGGCAATGATGGGCAAAATGGGTTATGATATTGTGGTTAGTAAATTGGATGAAAAAGAATTAGAATTCAGTCAAAATGCCCTTAAGAACTACGCAAATTTGAAAGAGACGATTTGGCATGGCGATATGTATCGTTTAGTTAATCCTTTTGAAAATCAGATGGCATCAGTACAATTTGTTAATAAAAATAAAGATCAATCGGTGGTTTTTAATTATCTCACTGAAAACCGTTACGACCTAGTATCTTTATTAAAAGGCATCAAACTAAGTGGTTTAGATACCAAGAAAAAATATAAAATCAAGGAAATTAACCTTTATCCGAACTCAAAATCAACGATTAATACTGAACAAATTTACTCGGGAGAATATTTAATGACGATTGGCATTAATCCTGATATTTCAAGCAGAAGAACGAGTGTGGTTTTGGAAATTAATGAGGTAAAATAAAGACAAAGATTGTAAAGTACTTAAGAGTTTAAATAACTTTCCCAATTATCTTTTCACTCTACCAAATCCCCAAAACAAATTTTCTTTATTAACTTTGTAGTCAATTTCAAAGATGAGAAAACCTCTTTGTTAATTATTCGTTATTATTGAAAAGGTAAATCATAAATTAGAATCTGAATGTCTGCAAAATATTTTCATCTTACAGTAAAAGAAATTGTTGAAGAAACTCCCGATACCAAAACGTTCTCGTTTTGGCATCCAGTACATAATACTATCCCTTATAAGGCGGGACAATTTTTAACGTTAATGCCTGTTATTGAGGGTCAAAAAGTGCGTCGTAGTTATTCGATGTCTTCTTCACCAAACAAAGATGCTTCAATTGCTGTAACCGTCAAAAGAGTAGCTAATGGGCTGGTTTCCAATTATTTGTGTGACCATGTAAAAGTGGGAGATGCCATTGAAATAATGGAACCAATGGGGCATTTTGTGATTGAACCTAATCCTACAAAAGAAAGAAACATTGTACTTTTTGGTGGTGGTTCGGGTATTACACCTTTAATGGCAATTTTGAAATCAGTGCTTCCTGTTGAACAAAATACGAAGGTCTATTTGGTGTATGGTTCCAGAGATGAAGGAAGTATTATTTTCAAAAAACAATTGATTGAATTAGAGCAAAAATACGAAGGTCGTTTGCGAGTTCTGCACGTATTGAGTAAACCTTCTTATACTTGGACGGGCTACAAAACCCGTATTAATCAAGCATCAGCAGTTACATTTTTAAAACAAGATTTTGCCATTGATATTGCCAAAGCTGAATATTTTTTATGCGGACCAGAGGGAATGATGGAATCAGTTGTAAAGGCATTGAATATTTTTAATGTTCCTACCGAAAACATTCATCAAGAGCATTTTGGTTCTGGAATTCTAACGGTTGAACAAGAGGATGAAGAAAGTTCGGTGAAAGAACAAATTGTTACAATTAAATATGAAGGTACTGATTATCAAGTTACTGTAAAACCGCATGAAACAATTTTAGAAGCGGCTCTTCGTGATGATATTGACCTTCCGTACTCGTGTCAAGCAGGAATGTGTACCGCTTGCATGGGTAAATGCGTATCTGGAAAAGTGCAAATGGATGAGGAAGATGGGTTGACTGACAAAGAAATACAACAAGGATATATTCTTACTTGTGTGGCTCATCCCAAAACGAGTGGGGTTGTGATTGAAGTGGAGTAATTTTATAGTCCACCGATTGAACGGAATGGACACGGATTTAAAATTATTCTTTATTTTAAATCCGTGTCTAATCCATAAAATCGGTGGACTATTTTTTTCAATCACTAATTTCCAATTATTAAAGGCACAACTTTTACTGAATCGTCCGAAATAATTCTCACAAAAAATTTCCCTTGATTTTGTTTTGACATGTCAAAATCTGCCGTGTAAACGCCGTTAGTCTTCACTAAATTTTTACTCGTTAAAGTAATCCCCAAGATATTTATAATCTCCGCTTGGACATTTTTCGGATGATCGACCGTGCGATATTCTACTCTAATTTTGTCGGTCGCTGGATTAGGAAAAATCATAGCAGTTGTCTCTGACACAATTTCTTCTTCAATGGCAGTAATCGTTAAAGTATATCCATTTGAAAATGCTTCACAACCATTCGTGTCTGTTGCTTTCACGGTATAAAATCCTGATTTCAAAGGGGCTATGCTATTTTGATTTGCTCCAGAAACTACAATTCCATCCACATACCAAGTTGGGTTTGTTCCCGTTGCAATCGTTAATAAACCATTACTCGCTACAATCTTAGGGACATTTGGAGCAATAATACTCGCAGTAATTGGTGATGATGTGGCACTACAAAGTCCATTTTCAGTAACCGTAACGCTATATAATCCCGCTAATCCTACTTTATAAATTGCCGACGTTGCTCCTGTTAAAGGCGTTCCATCTTTTAACCATTGATAAGTATAATTCGTCCCTACATTAGCGATTAAATCTTTGGTTAAATCCTGACAAACAGTAATTTTATCTGAAGGTGAAACAATTGCTTTCGGAGCTACTTGCGTAGTAATTGGCACTTCAACTCTGGCACTCGGACAGCCTAAGGATTTTACTTTCATATCGTAGGTATAATAATATCCCGTCTTGATAATGTTTCCACTAAATAATGCACCCGTAATAGTGATTACATTTGGAATTGTGAAGGGATGCCCCTTAATCTCCTGCCCCGTGGTAGTTGATCCAAGGTTAAGATTACTGCGATAGATACTCGCTCCATCTTCACACACTTGGGTTAATTTGTAGGTGCCTGCGGCTGGAATCGCTAAGTTTAAGGGTAAAACTATGCCTTGGTCGGTTGGGTCATCAATTAATTGGTTAGATGCATTTACTGTCTGATTTGCCATCGTTCGGGTAGCATCAACCTTGAACGTTACGGAAGAAATTGGCGTTAAATCGGACACTCGACTGATTGAAAAGGTAATCGTTCCAGCAGTTCCTACATATACTCTCGCACTCTCAATCACCAAAGGGCTTTGAGTTACAATAACGGGTTCAGGACCAAAGTTTGCGTAGTAAGTTCCTCCACCTAAAGCATATTTATCTTTGTAACCAATCGTACCCGAAAAATCACTTACACCCGCATAAAGTTTAGTGGCATTAGCAGGTTTTGTGAATGAACCTGTATTACCTGTGAAAAGGAGGCTTCCACCCGTTAGGGCATCATACCACAAAACAGGATTGATTTCATTCGCTTTCACGTTCAAATTTACCGCTCCTTCGCAGGTTGCTAAAACAGCGGATGTCGGCACTGACGTGGTGGTGACTTGTCTCGTAAAACTCTTTACATTATTTGTTAAATCTTGGTCGGTAACAAAATTAATACTTACCTCAAAAGTGTAAGTTCCACCCGCAACAGCATTGAATGTACCATCAAGTAATAATTTATCTTCAGCAAAAGGAGCTAACTGACCAGTATAAATACCCGACAATGTAGCAACCACACCGTTTTTATCTGAAATTTTTACACTAACTGGAATATTTTGTTGCGTTGCATTTCCTATGTTTTTCAGCGATACCGTAACGCTCCTTGCTGAACTCGAACAGAAGCTAACAGCATCGGGACTGATTAAATTTGAAACACTCAAATCCACTTCTGGGCGGACGAATTGTATGGCAAAATCTTTAGTAATTCCCTTGTCATAAGTCCCGCACCCCTTGACGTCAGTAGGCGTAGAATTCTCAACAGAAACTATCCGCATTAATGTTGAAGTACCTGCTAATAAACCAGTTGGGGCTTTAAAATTAGCTGAGAAAATCGTACCCGTAAGAGCACTTGAAGTTGCTACTTTTTCAGTAATTTCATCAAAAATACCGTCTAAATTCCAATCAATATAGACATTCGTAGTTTTAGATACTGTACCTTTTAAAACTAAATCTAAGGCAATCTGCTGACCCGATGAAACTTTAAAACCAGAACTTAAACCTGCTATTTTTACACTTTCCAGATTATCTTGAATCGTTGTCGGCGTTGAAGCACAATAATCTTTCCCTCCTATTCCGCTGATAATTAGGGCATAATCTTGCGAATTATTTTTCAGCGTCCCTTTATTGCTCACCGTCAAAGTATAAGTTCTTCCTGGAACAGCATCAGGAATTAAAATTTGCTCAATATTATCTCGGATATTATCGCCTTGAGTTGCCAAATCGGAAGGTTTATCAGGATTTAAAATAAAGGGTAAATAATTATTTGTTCCGTCCGAAATTTTAACATCTAAATCGTTGATTAATTTGGGAGTACGATTATTCAAGTTAGCAATTGTAACGGCAGTAATGGCTGCTTCAGGATCTGTCCAACAGATTGTAGCGGTCAAAGCTCCTTTACCCGATGCCGTTATTTTCTGAATAAAATTCCCTCCACTTTGCAGATTTCTTTCCGTTAAAGAATTTGATTTATCAACATTCAAAAGCACTTTGGCGGCTTTTTCCATATTCAAAAGTCCCCAACCATACACATAATCAGGGCCTACATTTCCTGCATCGTCCGCCGTATGAAGTGCCAAACCTTTAAGTGTTGAAGCGTGCATTAATTGCCCAGCATTCAGATTTGCATAAACTTCTTGCAATAAAAGTAAGCTTCCCGAAGTTTGTGGAGACGACATTGACGTTCCGCTTTCAACCACGTAAGCAGTGGTGGAAGCATTTGAAGAGGAGAATAAATTAACACCTACTGCCACTAAATCAGGTTTTATACGACCATCATCTGTGGGTCCCCAACTACTAAAACTCGAAATTTTAATATCTGAAGATTGTGCAGGAGGGTTTCCACTTGTTCCATTAATTGCCCCAACCGTTAAAATATTTTTTGCATTTGAACTGGTTGAAAGACAATCGTAACTATTATTTCTACTACGAGCAATATTACTCGAATCTGTTGTAGAACTCCCCAAAAAGTAATAAGTTCCGTCGGGTGGACCTGTTTCATTGCGATTATTTCCCGCTGATTTTACAATTAAGTAGAAAGGAGCAGCATTAGCAATTTTATCCCAAGATTGAGCAGAAGAATCATAAAATCCGAATTTGTAATCTTCGGTTGTACTAATACTTGTGTTGCCATACCATGCCCATCGATTGGTTGTTGCATTATAAACCCACCCCGCTTGAAAACCGTAGGAGTGATTAGAAATTGCTAAATCCTTAGCGGCAACGCTCATTTCTGAAACATCATTACTGAAATCCCAAGCCTTTAAATTAGCTCCAAAAGCCATTCCTCTTGCCTGTGGAGATATACCTGAAGCAATCAAAGTACCTGATACGTGCGTAGCATGAAGGTCAGAACCGCTAACGTTATCTTGCTGTTTAACCCGAGTTCCAAATTCCTGGTGAGTCGCTAAAACAGCTCCCCCATCCCAAACTCCCAATTTGTCTTTCACAGCATCACTACTGCCATTGAGCGATAAACCCAAGGAACCGCCCGAATATAATTGGTTTGTACGAGTGGTAGCAGCAGCGTTGGCATTGCTTTCCGTTGTTATGTACAGAGGATGCCCAGTTTCATCAATTCCATGTAACCGAAAAATTCTTCCATTACCTAAATTTCCTTCCGTTTGCCAGCCTTTCTGACGGGCAACATTGATAGCTTTTTGATAATTCGTATTGTATTGTGTCGTTATTTCTTCCGAGATACGAGTAAGTTTTCGTTTTTGAATATCGTTATAAAGATCTTTCTGAGCGAAAGAAACAGTAATCGAAAATAATAAAACAGTAACGGTGAACAGTAATTTCATATTCATTTTAGTTTGATGAAAATTAGCGACATAAAGGTAACGAAAAATTTAAACGGAAGTTTTATGCATGCTGGATTATTGGAAGGAAGATTATTTTATGAGAGGATACAGTAATTTTGGAAGATATGTTGCGTCAAAAAAATTGAAAAATGACATTAAAATATCAAACCTTATGAAAAAATACATTGCTTTTCTCGGAGGAATCAACGTTAGAAATATCAGATTCAAAATGCCCGACTTAAAACCGGCTTTTAAAACATTAGATTTCGAGCAGGTAAAAACCTATTTACAGACAGGAAATGTGGTTTTTTGAATCGAATAAAATCCCTAAAGTCATAAAATATCTTTTGGAAAAATCACCTTCAAGCAACTTTAATTATCAAGCATATATTCTGTTGTATGACTTTAATTTTTTGGCTGAAATATATTTTGAATATAGGTTTATAAAAATAGCTAAAAATTAATTTTAACCAAAAGAAAAAGACACGGATGCAAACACCAACTGACTATTTGCAAAAATGTTTTCCCTTCAATACATAACCTTCAAGGGAATGCTTCGTAATGTCAAGTGCAAATAAATGATTTTACAAGAAGGGTGGGTTTGTTTGTAAACATTATTTTTTGTGGTTGCAGGTTACGTTAAAATCTATATTGTTTATGAAACGGGAAATGACAATAATTTACAATTTGCCTCTGAAAATGATTGGATTGCAGATATTGGCAGTTTTAACTCCGGAAAACCAAGTAAATTATTCATTGTAATCATAGAAACATACATTATTTTGCAAATTGAATGGCAAGATTTGTATTTTTCATATATCATTACTCCAAAACTTAACCATATTTTAAAGTAATTATTGAACATAAATTTATCATACTACGAATCCTTGTTGTACAAAATATTTGTTAAACTCGTCAACGATGTTATTTGAACTTTTTGGAGAAATATCTACGGTGACGGGTGAAAAAAGCCCCGTAGGTCAAGGAAAATCAAAGAAAACTACGGATATTTCAAAAGAAAATGTCAGGAAATTGGTTATGGCAGGTTATGATTTTGTCATCAATGGGATTAAAAAGTGTCTTTTACTCAATTGAACGAAAATGCTAAACTTTTTGGTCGTTTTGACATGACAAAGGGGATGGTATTAGCAAAGTATTTTGAGCATTAAACCCACCACCGAGGACAAACTACGGGTTATATTCGTTTAGCAGGTGCAAAACCACCGCAAGAGAAATTATTTTAATATTGATTACTGTCATTAAACATAAACAGGACTTTCAATTGAAAAAAATCTTGTTTATGTTTTAGCACCTCTTTTACAAATACATTGATGATTGAAAATTTATCCACTATTTTTATAACATGAAGATTTTCAAAGACTTTGCAAACCCCTGTTAATTGGTTTGGCATTTCGTGGATTTATAAAAAATATGTAGATGAGGTTTTAATCATGGACTACAACAAATAAAGTAATTCTCAACTGACGACGGTTCATTCTAAAAATATATTTACAATATCCCCGTACTTAAATTCATTGCATGAATTAATTCATGGAAGTCGTTATTCAAAATGACGACTTCCATATATTTGTAAATAAATCTGCGGACAAACTGTATCCAAAAAAAACAAATTAAGAACTTCAGTAACGATTAATGAACATTTAAGTAAAAATAGTGTTCCAAACATTTACCCAACGTATTGGGCTAACCGTGTGGCAATTAACTTTAATTCTAATAATTAAATTGAGAAAATTTGTCTTTTTTCGAAGAAATAAAATCAATTAGTAGTTGAAAAATAACCATTTTAAACCCCAATTCTCACCGATTCCCAACAAGACAATTGAATCTATTTAAAACAAGGTAAAATTTTGAATATTTTTCACTTCACCATTTCTTGAAAATTACAAATACCGCAAAAACAATCAGTAAAAAACCACCAGATGATTCCGTGCTAATCTTTCGGTTTTGAAAATGAATGTTTTCATGTAGTTGTATTTAGTAATGGTATGAGACAGAGATTTTCTGAGGCATACGCTAAGAATTAATACTAAAAACCTACGCCAACAGTTAAAGTTTTGATTCTACATAGGTGCATGTTGGCGGTAATATAAAGCGTTGAACCATCATCGCCCCATGCACAGTTGGCGGTAGGTTCGTTCATATCGATTCTACCTAAAAGTTTAGCTTCAGGCGAAATAATGAGAATTCCACCTGGACCTGTGGCGAATAAATTACCCTTTTTATCTAATTTTAGCCCATCGGGCAAGCCTTTTAATTTCCCTTCTTTCACGACTGGAGTAGCATCATAAAAAACTTTTCCTTTGCCTAAACTACCGTCTGATTGAACCGAGTAGGCCATAATAATTGCTCGGTCAGGGTCAGACTGAGCAACGTATAAGATCTTCTCATCGGGTGAAAATGCTAAACCATTTGGTCTTTGTAATTCTGCGGTAGCTATACTAACTTTTCCATCCGTTCCGATACGATATACACCAAATATATCAGACTCACGGGTTGGGTCATTTTCATGTTTATCGAGTCCGTAAGGTGGATCAGTGAAATAATATGCTCCACTTGAATGTTGAACAATATCATTGGGGCTATTAAATCTTTTACCTTGAAAATTGTCAGCTAAAGAAAGCTTCCCGCCTAATGTTAATGGCATTGCAGTTATTCTTCTATCGCCGTGTTCGCAGGCAACTAATTCTCCTTTCTGGTTGATTATTAAACCATTACTTCCTGGCTCATTGCTGTATCTACCCATACCTGTGTAGCCCGAAGGTTTCAAAAATGAGGAGGCAGATTTATCACCTTCTTTCCAACGATAAATGGTGTTGGCGGGAACATCCGAAAATAATAAATATCCACCATTTTTTATCCAAACGGGTCCTTCAGTCCATTGATAACCAGAAGATAATACTTCAATTCTGGCATTGGAAGAAATAAGTTTATCCATTGAAGGATCAATTCTGATAACTTTTCCCAAAGTTGGATAATTGTTTTGTGCGGATGTGGCTGCCATACTACAAGTTATAAGAAGGGTTGATAAGGTTGTTTTCATTTTCATTCAGCAAAGGGTTTAAAAATTGGATGGGCAAATTTGATTTCATTTTTCTTAATAATTTCCATGATTTGGTAATTAATTTCTTCTTTGATTTTATTAAATATATTTCCATCATGCGTTGCAATATTGTAAGAAACTAATATATCCAATGAGTTTTCGCCGAAACCTCCAAATCGGGTTACACCAGGGTCTGGCTTATAGATAAGTTCTTGACTATTAACTAATTGATTTATTTCATTGACAATTTTATGCAAGGCTTCAACGGAAGTATCGGACGCTAATTTTACGGTATATTTGGCTCTTCGAAATTGTCGCTGCGTAAGGTTTTCAAGTGCTTGAGCCGTTAAAAGTCGGTTTGGAATACTTATCATACTACCATCACCCGTGCGGATTCGGGTGCTACGAAATCCAATATATTCAACATCCCCTGACACTTTATCCAGTTGAATATTATCGCCTACCATAAAAGGCAAATCCAAAAATAGTGTAAAAGATGCAAAAAGGTTTTCCAAAGTTTCACGAGCAGCTAAGGCAATGGCAAGTCCACCAATACCCAAACCCGTTAATAAAGCCACGACATCAACCTGAAAAACGATTCCTAAGATGGAAAAAATAGTTAGAATAGAGATTCCAACGACTACTAAATCTCGGAAAAAAGGAATAAATTGATCATCTAACTTTGAGGGTGTTAGGGCAGCACGTTCTTTGAAAATAAGAGCAATAAATTTAGTGATTCTTACCAAAATCCAAGCAATTGAAAAGATAAATATACCTTCAAAACTTTTCATCAATATCATTTTAAATCCAAAAACTTCCTTAGCTGGCAAGTGCCAAGATGAAGGAAAATGAATGAATGAAGAAGCTATATAGATGAATATCAGCGTGATAAGCAAGCGGACGGGTTGCCCAAGCATAGCAACGAAAGTACGAATAGGAATACTATCATGGCGAATGAAGCGGTACAGGATTTTGCTAAAATTTTCCGCAAGAAATCGTCTAAATAAAAATCCAAATAGCAAAATACCCACGAGCCAGAGAATGTCAGTAACTTTGTTTTCCAAAAATTCAGATTCTAAATATTGCATTTTTAACAGTTTAAATGAAACGTAAAGTTAATTTATTCTGATTATAGAGAAACATTAAATAAAGAAAAAGTAAATTTGTTGATATACCGTTAAAAATATCAAATGAATTTATCAATAGATTTAGGAAATACGTACGCAAAAACGGGGCTTTTCTCCGAAGGGAAACTTGTGGAAACAAACTGGAAATTCACTTATCAAGAACTTGTAAATTATGTACAACTTGTTAGTCCTCAACAAATTATAGTTTCTTCAGTTAGTTATTCTGAGGAGCAATTACAGCGTGATTTTTCAACTGTTACGCCTAAGATTTATTTATTAAAAAGCACTACGCCAGTTCCTTTAACTAAGTTATACGATACACCCGAAACTCTTGGAGCAGACCGTGTGGCGGCGGCAATTGGAGCTAAAGTTTTGTATCCGCATAGTAATTGTGTTGTAATTGATATGGGGACATGTATAACTTACGATTTGGTGGATGCAGATGATAATTTTCACGGTGGAATTATTTCGCCTGGCGTGCAAATGAGGTATAAAGCCATGAATACTTTTACGAAACGTTTACCCTTATTAGAACCTGAACCAATACCAAAGCTTATTGGAAAAAGCACTAAACATGCTATGCAAAGTGGTGTTATGAATGGTTTATTAGGAGAAATAAACGGGTTTATTGAAGCGTATGACAAGGTTTTAACAAATATTAACGTGATTTTCTGTGGTGGGGACGCTTCATACTTTGCAAACCGCATAAAATACCCGAACTTTGTAGTCCCAGAATTAGTGCTGATTGGACTTAACCGAATTTTAGAATATAATGTCAAATAATACAGAGATAAAAGGTTATCATAATTTTTCAAAGAATAGTTTTGCATTTCCTTCTAAAAGAATGGTAAAGATAGCGGCACATGGTTTTTTACTTACTGCCTATTGTATCCTATTTACCTTCAAAACTAATGCACAACAAACAAATTCACCTTTTTCATATCTGGGAATTGGCGAAGTTTATTCAGGTGGAACGGCTGTCAATTCGATGATGGGTGGTTTAGGAGTTGCCAATTCAAACGGTATTTATATCAATACTTTGAATCCTGCTTTATTGGCACGGAATCGCTATACTGTTTTTGAAATGGGCTTGAATATGGAAGGTAAATCAATGCAAAATGATAGACAGCGTTCTAATACTTTTAATGGAACACTCAACCCTGTTATGTTGGCTTTACCCGCTTCGCCAAGATGGACTTTGGCATTAGGATTAGCTCCGTATAGTGCGGTGAATTATAAAACTTTTACTTCTCAAAAACTTAGTATTATTGGAACGGATAGCGTTACTTATACCTACAATGGAGATGGAGGCTTGAATAAGGCTGTGATATCAAATGGGGTAAGGATTTTTAAAGATATGTACGTTGGCTTAGAAACAGCTTATCTTTTTGGGGTAATTAATCGTGATGTAATAACCCAAAACCTAAGTGATGCTCAACGATACCAAGTAAAATTAGCTGACCGTACCAATTATTCGGGCGTACATTTTAAATTAGGGTGGGCTTGGAAACCAAAATTGAATAAAGATTATTTTTTGAATATCGGAGCAACTGCAGAATTTGCCCAAAATATGGGAGCAAAATCATTGAAGAGATTCACTATTAATAATTCAACGGGTTTGCAACAAGTTAATGCTGATACCTTGAAACAAAGTACTGGAAATATATCATTACCCGCTATTTATAGAGTTGGGATAAGCCTTGAAAAACCTGCTAAATTATTGGTATCCCTTGATTATTCAATGACGCAATGGTCTGGTTTCCAAAATCTTAACGGTTCTTCAGAGAATTTAAAAAATGCCTCGACTGTGGCTCTTGGAGCTGAATATATTCCTAAATTTGATGCGTTGAATGGCTATTTTAATCATGTAATGTACCGTGCTGGTTTAAATTATACTACCACTCCTTATTCAATTAATGGTGGTAATGTAGCAACGGACATGAGTTTTTCATTGGGTGCTTCGTTCCCTTTGAGAACAATTTCATATATTAATGTGGCGTATGTGCGAGGGAAAAGAGGAACATTAGCAACTACTGGAATTGAAGAGGTTTATAACAAAATTGTAATTGGTTTCTCATTAGGAGATTTTTATTGGTTTCGTAAACCAAAAATTGATTAATAGTAATTTAAAAATGAGCCGGTTTGAAAATTTAAAAATAAAATTAAATGCCGTGGTCTGTGTTTTCGCAGACCACTTTTGTTGTTATATATCTTTGAAAAAGTTAGCAACTTACTGCCTAATGCCCCTTACTTTCTGCATAATATTCACTTCTTGTGAAGAAGATAAAAAAGACTTTAAAAAACAAGAATATAAAGGTCCCATTTCTGAAGTTTACGGAATAAATATGACTTATTCCGACTCGGCGAGATTGGTAGTTAGGATGACAACTGATGTGCAATTAACAATGGCATCGGAAGATAAAATCTTTCCTAAAGAAATCAGAGTTTTCTTTTTCGATAAATTTGGAAATAATACTACAAAATTAAGAGGTGATTCTGCCCGATTTATTCGAGCCAAAAACCTTTATAGAATCATGGGAAAGGTTCAAATTGATAATCAGGTGAAACATGAAATATTAGAAACTCCTGAATTATTCTGGAGTCCAGAAACTAAGAAAATTTATACCGATAAACAAGTTGATATCAAAACCCCTGATCAAGTTCTGCATGGTATGGGAATGGATTCTAATCAAGATTTTACTGATTATACCATTAGAAAAGTTACAGGTGTTGTGAGTGTAAAAAGTCTTCCACAGTAATTTTGATGTTTGGTTTCCGATGTTTGATTTTCAATTTCCTTAGATCGAAAATCAAACATCTAAAAATTACTTTTTACAATCTTCCAACACTTTCTGCACACTTTTTACGTCCGTAATTACCTTTTCATTTCCCCATTCATTATAAATGTAAGTGGCAATTTCTGCAACATCCAACGCCTGTAATTGCGTATTGGCAGGCATTGGTTGGTGGTAAGTTTTTCCGTTAACTACGATGGTATCTTTTAATCCATTTCTCATTGAACAAAGCACTAAATCCTTATTCTTTTTGAGGAAATCAGACCCTGCAATGGGCGGATAAAGTCCTGCTAAACCCTGACCATTTTCTTGGTGGCAATTGGCACAGTGCATTTTATAAAGTGCCTGACCGTCAACGTAATACTGTTTTAATTTTACTTCTTCTTGGCTACAAGAGATGCTAATTAAACAAATAGTAGTCAGTAGGAAGTAATTTAATATTATTTTCATTTTTGATTTTTATTTATTCACTCACAATTCATGAAGTAATATCTCCATATCCTTCATTAATTTATCCACTTTTTCAGGCTCAGTTCCATCATAAATTCCTCTAATATGTCGGTTTTTATCAACTAAAATAAAAGCTCCACTGTGAACAATTCCGCCTGGTTGGCTTGGGTCGTCAGTGGCGGAAACCATGTAGCTTTTTTGCCCAATTTCGTAGATTTTTGCTTTATCTCCCGTAACCATTTGCCACATTTTTGACTTAATTCCTAAGTTGTTCATAAATTCCCGAAGCACGGCGGGCGTATCGTGGCGTGGGTCTATCGTGTGCGAGAGAATCGCTACTTTAGGGTTGTCCTTAAACTTCTCATAAATCCGTAACATTTGGGTTTTCATCTTTGGGCAAATCGTTGGGCAAGTCGTGAAAAAGAAGTCTGCCACATATATTTTCCCTTCATAATC
>JACMRQ010000005.1 GCA_014376355.1 Arcicella sp.
TCCCAAGCATTATGATGGTCGAGCTTTTCTTGAACTGTTCCCTGACGGTCTAATAATTTATCAAAATCAGCATCTGGGTCACCAAAGGCTTCGTTGATTTCGTCAAATTCTTTCAATAAAGCCACCACTTCGGCAACGCCTTCCTCCACGATTTCTCTGACGGTTTTGGTTGGGTCGAGTTCAGGTTCTTGCTCCAACATTCCGACAGAATATCCTTGCGAGAACACAATATCACCCGTATAGCTTTTGTCTTTACCCGCAATAATTCGTAGGAGAGACGACTTTCCTGAGCCATTTAGACCCAAAACGCCAATTTTTGCTCCGTAGAAAAAAGACAGATAAATATTTTTTAAGATTTGTTTTTGAGGAGGAACGGTTTTAGAAACACGTTCCATCGAAAATATGATGGTTTCTTGACTCATTGTGTACGTTAAAAATTTTGTAGTTCAAAGGTACAGTAAAGGTGGTAAAACTAAAAATTTCAAGTTTAGGCTAATGTTTCTTATTAAGAAATATAGCTTTCTTTTCATCGTACAAATTAACGAAGATCATTTTTTATTATCTTTAGAGTAGAAAGATTTCCAAAATTCATCAACCCCATTTTTAACTATGAAAAAACGCTTACTCACCCTAATTTTTAGTGGATTCTGCTTTTTAATCAATGCCCAATTCAATCCCAACCTTTTCAATTCGATGAAATATCGGATGATTGGCCCACATCGTGGTGGACGCACAGTTGGGGCAGTGGGTGTGCCTCAACAACCCAACGTTTTTTATATCGGAGTTAATAATGGAGGGGTTTGGAAAACCAATGATTATGGCAGAACATGGAAACCCATTTTTGATGACCAACCCACGGGTTCAGTCGGTGATATTGCCGTGGCTCCTTCCAATCCAAACGTTATTTATGTGGCGAGTGGAGAGGGAATTCAACGTCCAGATTTGGGGGTTGGTAATGGTGTTTATAAATCGCCCGATGCAGGTAAAACGTGGGTAAATACAGGTTTGAAAGACGGGCAACAAATTGGGAGTATCATCATTGACCCAACCAATGAAAACCGTGTTTTTGTAGCCGTTTTGGGACATCCATACGGTCCAAATACTGAAAGAGGTGTTTACAGAACTATTGATGGAGGGAAAAATTGGGAAAGAGTTTTGTATAAAGATGAAAATACGGGAGCAATTCAAGTGGTTTTCGACCCTAAAAATCCTAATATTATTTATGCAGACCTTTGGGCAGCTCGTCAAGGTCCTTGGGAAAATGGGGCTTGGCAGGGTACAGAAAGCGGTTTATTCAAATCAACCGATGGCGGAAATACTTGGAAAAAACTCAGTAAAGGATTACCAACCATTGAAGAAGGATTAGGAAGAATTGGCTTTTGCGTAGCTCCGAGCGACCCAAACCGTATGTATGCAACCGTGGATGCAGGAAAATTGGGTGGAATTTATCGTTCGGATGATGCAGGTGAAAATTGGATATTAATCAATCCTGATGGGCGTTTGTGGGGTCGTGGGAGCGATTTTGCCGAAATAAAAGCCGATCCAAAAAATGCGGATATTGTCTATACTGCCAATGTTGTTACGTGGAAATCAACTGATGGAGCAAAAACTTGGACGGCTTTCAGAGGAGCTCCTGGCGGTGATGATTATCACAGAATTTGGATAAATCCTGATAATACTGATATTATCCTTATTGCCGCCGACCAAGGGGCAATTATAACGGTGAATGGTGGTGAGACTTTTTCTTCTTGGTATAACCAACCAACCGCACAATTTTATCATGTCAGTACCGATAATGCCTTTCCATATAATGTCTTGGGCGGACAGCAAGAAAGTGGTTCAGTCAGTATTACTTCACGGAGTAATGATGGAAGTATTGGCTATCGGGAATGGCACCCTGCGGGCGTGGAAGAATACGGATATGTAGCCTCCGACCCGCTCGACCCAAATATTATTTACGGAGGAAAAATTACTAAAACTGATAAACGAACGGGGCAAATTCAAAACATTGCTCCTGAAGCTGTGAAATCTGGAAAGTATCGTTTTGTAAGAACAGCTCCCGTACTTTTCTCACCCATTGACCCTAAAACATTATTTTTTGCAGGAAATGTCTTATTCAAAACCCAAAATGCAGGAAATTCTTGGACGATAATCAGTCCAGATTTGAGCCGAGAAACCTATTCCGATATTCCTGAAAGTGTGGGAATTTATCGTACCGAAGAAATGAAAAAAATGGCTCGTCGTGGCGTAATTTATGCCCTTGCACCTTCGCCAAAAGATATAAATACCATTTGGGCAGGAACAGATGATGGTCTAGTGCATATTACAAAAGATGGGGGTAAAAATTGGAGAGACATTACACCAACAACGCCTTCGGGAGAGAAAAATAATTATTGGTTATGGTCGAAAATTTCGATGGTAGAAGCCAGTCATTTTGAGGTAAATACCGCTTATATTACCATTAATCGTATCCGAAATGATGATATGCGACCACACATTATGCGTACAAGAGACGGTGGAAAAACTTGGCAAGAAACGGTCAATGGCTTGTCAAATGACCCAATAAATTCCGTAAAAGAAGACCCAAATCGTAAGGGATTATTATTTGCAGGTTCAGAAACTGCCGTTTATGTTTCCTTTGATGATGGCGATAATTGGCAATCATTAAGATTAAATATGCCTGCCACTTCCATTCGTGATTTGGTGATAAAAGATGATGATTTAGTGATTGGAACGCATGGGCGTAGTTTCTGGATTCTGGATAACATTACGGCTCTACGTCAAATTACTGCAGATTTAACCAAGTCAGAAGCTATTTTCTATAAGCCCCAAAATCCTTATAAAGTACGTTGGAATATTTATTCTGATACGCCCGTTCCACAAGAAGAAGCCGCTGGACAAAACCCTCCTGACGGAGCAATTTTTGATTATTTCTTAAAAGAAAAAGCTTCGGAAATTGCGTTAGAAATTTTTGATGCTACGGGAAAGTCAGTTCGTAAATTTTCGAGTAATGACAAACCTTACAAAATTCCAGAGGTGAATATACCTTTATATTGGATTCGTCCGCAAACGATACTTTCCTCCCAAGCGGGTTCGCAACGTTTTGTGTGGGATATGCACTATAAACCTTTGGACGAACCAGCTTCATATCCAATTTCAGCAACGTTTATGAATACTGCTCCTGATGCAACTTCGCCTTGGGTTTTGGCAGGAAATTATACCGCAAAAATGACAGTTAATGATAAAGTTTATACCCAAACATTCACCATAAAACAAGACCCAAGAGTAAAGACAAATCCAGAAAAAATGAAGCAAATTCATGATATGTCAATGATTTGTTATAAAGCAAAACAGAAGATTATTGCTAAATTAGAAGACCAGAAAAAGGATACTCTTACAAAAGAAACCGGAGCTAAATTGAACAAGTTGAAAGCATCTTTCACTTCGATTTTTAATATTTTAATTGATACGGATATGCCAGTTACTACGCAGATAGTCAAGACTTTGGTAGAAGCACAGAGGGAATTATCTACTTTATAAAAAGAAAATAAAAGATGGTTTGAAAACGATATATTTATTTTCAAATTATCTTCGTTAAGCAAGTTCAATCACATGCTCACTAATGATCAAAACATCTATGCTTTTTACTTTGGTAAAGTGATTATTTATTTTAAAAAAGTTAAATTAAATCCAAATTTTCTCACTCGGAAATATAAACTCTCAATTTAGATTTTAGGCAATTTTATTTTTTTGAATTATTTCTTGTAATTTAAAAGATACCAAATAATAAAAAATCGGACACTCAATGGATAATGTAGATAAAAGATTAGATTTTTTATTGAAAATCAGTAACTTGCACAAAATTAATTACAAATACAAAACTGTTTTAATAGTTATAAGAAAGCTACTCAAGCATTAATTAACCTAAACCATGAATCACTTAGAGTAATGAGCCTTGCCAGAAACTCTATTCATGTAATAAAACCAATGGAAAACAAAAGTAAGAACCCCGCTGAATACGGCTACTGTCAAGACGGTAAAGTCTATCTGAAAAGCTACGCAGAGTACGGAGAACGCCAAATTGGTGTTGTTAGAAACACCGAAGAAGAAGCACTACAATATTTTGTTAATCGCTTCTCTATTGCTGAAAATAAAGTAAGCCTCTTGTTTGATCAAGTTGAAGAAGCCCAAAATAAAGGGTCATATTTAACTAAATTGCTTCAACTCCATAAAAGCCTTACTGAATTTGATGGTCTTGGAAATTTCATTCCTCTGCTCGAACGTTTGGACGGCATGGAATTGGAACTTCGTGAATTGATTTTAAATAATCAAATTAAAAACCTTGAAATTAAAAAGGCATTAATTGAGGAGGTTAGAGAAGCAGGTAAAATTGAAGATTGGGCAGTTGCCACTGAAACCATCATGGAAATTAAAGCCAAATGGTTAAAGACGGGACCCGTAGATAAAAATCTTCAAGATGGTGTTGAAGGTAAATTTGATGAAATCGTTGATGAATTTTTCGTACGTCGTCGTGAATACTATTCTGAGAAAAACCGTATAATTGATGAAAAATTAGCCACTCTTCAGCGTATTGTTGATGATGCACGTAATTTGCGCTACGAAAAAGACATTGACATTGCTTTTGAAATCATCAAAAACTTGCAACGTGAATGGAAAACAATTGCGAACGTTCCACCAAAAAAGCAAAGTTTGCTTTGGAAACAATTCAAGCGTTCTAATGATTTCTTCTTTGAGCGTTATAACCGTGATAAAGGTATTGTTACAACCATCAGAATTGACCCACGGGTACAACAAATGAAGGAAATGACAACTGAATTAGAAACTTTATTTAAGGTACAGACAGAAATTCCAGCTACTTCTGAAAAAGCGAAAGGATATTTAGTAAAATGGAAAGAATTAGCAGCACAAACAAAAACCCTCGACCGCAGTATTGCTGAGCGTTTTAGAAATGTGTGCGATAAGATTTTTGAGATGAACTATCTATTACGTGTAATTAGTTATCGTCACCCAGCTTTAGACGAAAAACCAAGAGTGGAGCAATTGAAAATCATGATTAATCAAATGGATTACATGACAAAGAAAGAGAAAAACGAATTAGATGCTTTTATTACGGATTCTCAATATAGCGGTCAGATGGGAGATAAATTGGTGATGAACAAAATCAATACACAAAAACGTAAAATCTCAATGAAAGAAACATTACTAATTGAGTTCAAGAAAGAACTTGAAATATTATTAGGACAGTAATCATTCAGAAATTATAAAATAGGTGTGTCAATTTAGACAAAGCAATTAACTACAATATATATTTTCAAATCCTTCTCAATTCAAATTGAGAAGGATTTTTGTTTTTAAACCATTTTATCAATTATTTGTCTTATTGAAAAATGATACAGATATGAAAATTACGGATCAGATAAAAACAGAACATCTTTTTCAAAGGGCAGGCTTTGGAGCAACGCCCGAACAGATACGTGAATTTGGAGAAAAATCTCCCGAAAAAGTACTCAAATTTCTACTAAAAGACTCTGAGAAAATCAATTTCTTAGCAATCATTGATGAAGAAACTGAAACGGTTATGAAGAAAAAAATGCTTCGCAATATCTTGGAGATGAAAAATTTACCTACTCAAGAAATTAAGGATCAGGTAAAAGTACAACGAGAAAAACTTACTGATTTGAATTTTCTTTGGGTGAAAAATATGGCATCAGGCGAGAGTATGCTTCGGGAGAAAATGACCCTCTTTTGGCATGGGCATTTTGCTTGTAGAATTCGTCAGCCTTTACTTACTCAAGTTCAAAATAACGTAATACGCCAGAATGCTTTGGGTAAATTTGGCGACTTATTGTTGGCTATTTCAAAAGACCCTGCAATGTTGCAATTCCTTAATAATCAACAAAATAGAAAAAATTCACCTAACGAAAATTTTGCTCGTGAAGTGATGGAATTGTTTACGTTGGGACGTGGGAATTATACAGAAAAAGACGTAAAAGAAGCCGCTCGTGCCTTTACGGGTTGGGGGTCAAATCCGATGGGTGAATTTATATTTAGAACCAACCAACACGATGATGGCAAGAAAGTATTTCAAGGCAAAACAGGCAATTTTAAGGGAGAAGATATTTTAAAAATTATCCTTGAAAACCCTAAAACTTCAACCTTTATTTGTGCCAAAATTTACCGTTATTTTGTCAATGAAAACGTTGATAATCAAATAGTTGATAAAATGGCAAAGCAGTTTCGGTCAAATGATTACGACATTGCAGATTTGATGGAATATACCTTTAAAAGTGATTGGTTTTATCTTCCCGAGAATATAGGAACTCGCATTAAATCGCCCGTTGAATTATTGGTTGGTTTGCAGAGAAATTTCGGCATTGATTTCCAACAAAAACAATCTGTTTTATTTATTCAAAAGGCTTTAGGACAAATTTTGTTTTATCCTCCAAACGTTGCAGGTTGGTCGGGCGGTAAAAATTGGATTGACTCCTCAACCTTAATGACCCGCATGAAATTACCCGAAATCATTTTTAAAGATTCAAGAATTACTTTCAAACTAAAAGATGATGGTGATATCAATACAGAAAATTTAAGCCAGAAAATCAAACAAATGCAGGCAAATATTGACTGGAGAGCATTTCAGAATAATTTTCCATCAGAGAATTCACAACAATTGTTGAATACATTAGAAACCTACTTACTATCAAGACCACTTACAAATCAGCAAAAAAGTATGATTTTGAGTAAATCAGAAGGAAAAATAGCTATTGGATTAATTCAAAATATGGCACAAAGTATTGCTTCGTTACCTGAATATCAATTATGTTAAGTTTTTGAGAATTTTATTTGCAATCATGTTGCAAGTTTCCTACTTTTGCAACATGATTACATTTGCAAAACATACACATGAACATAATAAACTGGAAAAGGCGGGATTTTATCTTTCTCTTATTTGTGCTATTCATTGTATCGCAACGCCTATTATTATTACACTTTTGCCCTTCTTAGGAAGTGGTTTTATGACTGACCATTCTTGGGAAATTTGGTTTATTGGTGGAAGTTTAATTTTGGCGGGGACACTTTTATTCAGTGATTTTCGGAAGCATCAGAATCCTTTACCCTTATATTTATTGATTGGAAGTTTATTTGTAAAGCTATTAGAAATCGTTTGGTTAGGACATCAATTTGAGTTTTTAACAGGAACTTTAGGAGCATTATTTATTGCTTCGGCTTATTATTTTAACTGGAAATATAAAAAAGAATGTAGTTGCTAAATTTATAGCAGAATAAAGAAAAACCCTCTCAATATACAATTGAGAGGGTTTTTCTTTAAAAGTTAACTCCTAATCGAACGGCCATTCTGTTTAAATTATATTCCATCTCGTTGGAATAAGGCGATTCATTAATCCGATTGCTAATTTTTGTGTTAAAGCTATTATGCTTGTATCCAATACTCAATGTAAAATTCGCATTACCGCCCGTAGGAATCAATAAACCTGCCATAGGATTGATAGCTAAACCTCCGTTAATTTTTTGATTATCAGCTATTTTATCGTTCAACCACATAAATCCATACCCTGCATCAACTCCTACAAAAGTTTTTACTTTCTTAATTTTTGAATTTCCAGACGTAACTCGAACTCCCAATGCAATGGGAATGATTTGATAATTACTAAACCAATCAATGCCTACCGTTGCTCCAATAGCTAAATTTTTATAAACCTTTAGTCCATTAAAAGTTTGAAGGGTAAAATTGGTACTTGCCTTTACAGGATAACTGTAACCTGGATTCTGAATATTATTTGGCGTTATTTGATATGACTTACCAAATAATCCACCAAAATCTGTAAAATTTATATAATTATCTTTCACAAAATTTTTGAATAAACTTTGCTTTGGATTGTCTTGCGTGTAAGCTATTGTACAAGCAAGAACGAATAAAAGAGTGAATATTTTTTCCATGATTTTATTTTAAAATGATTGGGAGAGAAGTTTTTCTTTTAAAAATGACTTCCTATTAAAAACCTCAATTATGAAACAGGTTTAACCGAAATCTTACTTAGTAACTTTAAATTATTCGGATTTGAGTAATCATATTGGTATAATCCATCTTTTCCAATCAGCATTAAAGTATTATTCAGCGGAATTACATCGTAGGCGTTCATATCCTTAAAATGTTGTAATTGCTTAATCTCCATAGGTTTAGTCGCATCAAAAGTTTTCAATCCGCTCACTCCTTCACAGATAAATAGCTTATTTTTATCAATTCCTAAACCGTAAGGGCTTTCCATTGGATAACTTCTCAAAAGATGAGGACTTGCTAAATTCGTGACATCAATTACATCCAATTGATTGGCAACTGCTCCTCCACAACGAGAAAAATTATTGACCGAACGAAGTGTTACATAAGCAATATCATTCTCGACAACCACAGGGTCGCAAGCACGGGCATGGTCGAGACGGGAGAGGTAAGTTGGAAGATTCGGGTTTTTATTATCCCAAATTTGTACGCCTGTGCTTGTACCCAAAAATAATTTATCCTTATACGGAAATATAGTTTCTATACCGAAGCCTAAATTTACAAAACCAATAAAAGA
>JACMRQ010000331.1 GCA_014376355.1 Arcicella sp.
GACTTGCTCAACTTTGGCAATGCACTACTGCACGAAATCCAATCAGGTAAACCAGCAGCAGAACAACCTGCACAATGGCTCAAATCTTCCGAAGTTCGAAAACTCCTTAAAATTTCTCCAGGCACTTTACAAAACCTTCGCATCAACGGAACCCTAAATTTCAACCGGATCGGTGGCATCCTCTATTACAAATATGAAGACTTGAAAAAATTGCTCGATAAATAAGATGAAAACAACCGATAACAACTGCAACGGCACTTGTGAAGTCTGCGACTGCAAAATAAAAGTCTTAATACTTAATACAACCATCTTAATACTCAGACAATGAACTACATCAAACACCTCACCGGCTTTTTCAATAAAATCAGTAATGAAAACGCAATAAATCCAACTCACATTTCGCTCTATTTGGCACTTTTTCAATGTTGGAACGTCAACAGGTTCAAAAATCCTACTGGTATTTCACGAGAAGAAATTATGAAAGCCAGCAAAATAAATTCTAAAGCAACCTATCATAAATGTATGAAAGAATTGGAAGCACTTGGTTTTATGGAGTATATGCCCACCTTCAACCCACATTCCTGTTCCAATGTCATTATGGTAAATTTCTCTGGCGAGTTAAAAAACAGACCAAAATTTGAACCACTTACCAGTTCAAAGAATAAACCCGTTCAAAATTTAACCCATTCAAAAAGCGAACAAGTTGTTGAACAAGTAAACGACATTAACAACTTAAAAAACAACAATTTAAAATCAAATAAAAACTCAAATAAAAACATTAAACCTGTTCAAAAAACAACTAGACTAAAAAATGAACAGCATACTGAACAGGTTGATGAACAGGTATATATAGATAATAATAAAACATATACAAACATTATAAACAAAGATATATATGGCAATTCTGAAATTTCAAATGCTGAAAATTCAAATACAACCCCAGTAGAAAATCAAGAAGAAATGCCTTTCGCATTCGCCGACACCGAAAAAAATCAAACTGAAAACGGTCGGCAAAACAGTTGCGCCAAAAAAGAAGAAGCAAACAATAACGGAATTACCCCTTCTATTGAAATGATACTGGAGTATTTCGCTTTTAAAGAAAGTTCTGAAACCGAAGCCAACAAGTTTTTCAACTATTATTCCAGTATTGGTTGGCTCGTCGGAGGAAAAACCAAAATGAAAGATTGGAAAGCTTCAGCGCGAAACTGGATAATGAACCAAAACAAATTCCAACCAAAATCAAACCTACCTCAACCCAATCAACTGCAAACTTCAAACTATAAGAATTATGCTGAACCATTGTAAATTAATTACAGACACTTTCGAAATTCAAAACGACCACAAAGTCTATGATTTTCACAAATGCTTGGATTTTATCGATTACCAAGGAAAGGCACATTATGGACACAATTTTAGAATAAACATTCTGGACATCCCAACCATTTATAAATTGGTTATCTATATGATCAGAGACCAAAACACAGCCTTAAAAGAACAAATCGACCTCAACAAAGGCATATTATTGTCAGGTCCAATTGGTTGCGGAAAAACCTCAATAATGCATCTTATAAGACCATTTGCAAGTCCTTTGTCCGATTATAAAATCAAAACCTGTCGAGAACTATCTTTCGAATTTGCTAAAAGTGGCTATGATGCCATCAACAAATACACCCTAAAGCAAAACTACCAATCACGTCTTCCGGGCTATTGCTTTGACGATTTGGGTGCCGAACAACAAATAAAGCATTTTGGTAACGACTGCAATGTAATGGCTGAGGTATTGATCAGTCGCTACGAACAGTTTGTGGAGAATAATTCCATTACACACCTCACTTCAAACCTATCTGCCTCTGAAATCGAAGTACTTTACGGCAACCGGCTGCGCTCCAGAATGCGAAATATGTTCAACCTCATCAGTTTTAATGTAAACTCAAATGATAAGAGATAATTTTAAATAATTTATCAGAATGTGGAAACCCGTAAAACAGAACAATTTTAATAGTTTATTTTTGTAAATCAGCTTTCAAAACAAAATTAAAATTACAAACAAATAGTATTAACCTGTTCATAAATTGAATAGGTTATTACTATTAAAATAATTAGTTTTACGTTTTTACTTTTCTAAAAATTAATCATTTATTCCCACTAATGAAAATTAATCAAGGGCACATTGTTAAAAATTTAATACCTTCTGAACCAGTTATAATAAATCATATACAAGCTCTTGGCTCGATGGTTTCAATTAAATATACTGGCGTTAACACAAACCGTACGAATACAAAAGTAATATCAAATGCTGCTTTTGAACAGTTAGAAGCACTTACTGAAGAAGGAACTTTTAATTTTCAAGGCGACCCAGTTAAGTTTTCGCTTTTTGCTGAAGCGGAAAGAATAAATTCTGCTTATCAATTTGATCCATTATTCGCAGTAAATTGTAGTATAGTGGATCCTCTTCCACATCAAGTTGAGGCGGTATATAAATTTTTACTTCCAATGCCTAAAATTCGTTTTCTGTTAGCAGATGATACGGGTGCCGGTAAAACTATTATGGCTGGTCTTTTGATTAAAGAATTAATGATGCGTGGTTTAGCGGAAAGAATTCTGATTATTACTCCTGGTGGTTTAACTAAGCAATGGCAAGAAGATGAAATGAGCATAAAATTTAATATTCCTTTTACATTAGTCAATAGAAATTCTTTTACGGCAGACCCAACAGTATTCCATTCAGCAAATAGAATTATTACATCAATAGATTTTGTTTGCAGAGAAGATGTTTTGAATGTTGTGGGAAATACGCATTGGGATTTAATAATATTCGACGAATGCCACAAATTATCCGCTTACGATTATGGTCATAAACAATACCTTTCTCAAAGGTATAAAGCGGCCTACACTTTATCCCACCAATGCGAACATTTATTATTGCTTACGGCAACACCCCATAGGGGAAGAAAAGATACATTCAAAAAATTATTGCAATTGTTGGATGAGGATATTTTTGCCACGGATGATATCGCTTCAATGAGGATTAAAGAATTAGAGCATAATGGTATCAATAAATTCTTTATTCGAAGATTGAAGGAAGATATGAAAGACTGGCAAGGCCAACCCTTGTTTAAAAACAGATATACCAAAACAGTTGCTTATGAATTAACTTTCGAAGAAAAAGAACTATACGATGCTGTAACAGAATATCTTACTGTTAAAAAAGAAGAAGCTTCTGAAAGTAAAAACATCCACGTTTCCTTAGCTTTAACAGTAATGCAACGAAGATTAGTGAGTTCTATATTTGCTATAAAAAACACTTTAGAACGCAGATGGAAAGCATTACAAGGAATTGTTGATGAAACAAATAAAAATCCGAATTTATGGAACCAAAGACATAAGTTGGAAGGCTTTGATGTAAATGATATTGAAGATTTTGAGGAATTAGAAGATGATGAAAGAGATGCTTTGGAGAATATTTTATCAAATCCGCGTCAATTCAAATTATTTACTACTGCCAAAAGCTTGCAGGAAATCCAGCAAGAGGCTAAAGAAGTAAAGTCTTTATATGAAATGGCTAATACTTTGTATAACAGGAAACAATCAGAGAAAAAATTCCAGCAATTAGAAGAACTTCTTAAATCGAATGGTGTTTTAGAAAATAAAGAAAAACTGGTTATTTTCACAGAACACAAGGACACCCTGCTGTATCTCGAAGACAGGCTTTCAAAAAGTGGTGGTTATAATGTAGTCACTATACACGGTGGAAAAGATGTTGATGAAAGAAGAATAGCTCAAAGAGCATTTGCAGAACCTGATACCCAAATTTTAATTGCTACTGATGCTGCTGGAGAAGGAATCAATTTACAGTTTTGTAGATTACTAATCAATTGGGACATCCCTTGGAATCCTAACCGATTGGAGCAACGAATGGGACGAATCCATCGTTATGGTCAAAAACAAGATGTATTGGTTTTCAATATGGTGGCAAATAATACCAAAGAAGGGAAAGTCTTGGAACGCTTGCTCACAAAACTCGATATTATTCGGGAAGGAATTGGAGACGACCGTGTTTACGATGTAATTCAGGATGTTTTAGAAAATGTAAAATTAGATCATATCATTGATTCTGTCTTTAATGGTAAAGAAACTGATTTAGATATATTTTTGGCTCAAGATGATGAAACCCTGAAGTTAAAATTTGCTGAAAAAATAAAAGAACAAAAGGAAAAATTAGCACACAGCACAATTGACTTTAAAGAAGCAAGAATACTCAAAGAAAACTCGGATGAAAAGCGATTACAACCCATTTATATTCGATTATTCTTTGAAAAAGCATTCCTGAAATTAGGTGGAAAATTTACCGAACTTCGAAATTTTATTTATCAAATTGATACATTACCTGAAAGTGTAACCCAAACTTTAAGGGAAGATTTCAACATATTTCCACAAAACATCAAGAAAATAAAATTCTGTTTTGACAAACAAATTTTTCTGGAATACCAAGCTTTGGGTGATTTAGGAACAGTCCACTATATCAATCCTGGCAATCCGGTTTTTGATAGTTTGGTAAAAGTGGTTCGCAACACCTATCGCGAAGATATGCTGAAAGGGACAATACTAATCTCTCCAGATGATAAAGAACCTTATTTTGCATTCTTTGTCAAATCTCAAATTATTGACAATAGACCAACTAAAACTGATGATAGCATAGTAGATGAGCGTTTATTGATGGTTTACCAATTAGCCGATAACGAATTCCGCTTAACATCGCCAGCAAAATTTATCGATTTACATCCTCCTACAGAATTCACTAAACCCATTACACCTCCAGAAGTGGTAGAAGCTAATGCAGTAATAGAATGGAGTTTTGAAAACATCACTATGCATCAATTAACGGATACCGAAAATCACGTTCAAAAAGACACCTCGGACAGGAAAGGTTATTTAGAAACTTCTTTTACCCACGTCATTATGGATTTGCAAGCCGAAATTCAAGACTTGCAAACCAAAGTCCTTTTGGGTGATTCAAAAGTGAATGAGAAACTCAGCAAAAAACTGGAGCGTGTTAATGAGCTGATTCAAAAAAAGCAACTTCGTTTAGAGCAATTGGATCTGATGGGTCAATTAAGTCCTAAAGCACCTGAAATATTGGGATGTGCCTATGTAATACCGCTTACACAAGTAGAATATCAAGGACATTATGGAATGAGTCGTGACGACGAAGCCGAAGCAATAGCAATGAAAACAGTGATGGATTATGAAATTAGCCAAAACTGGAAACCCGAAGATGTATCTGCTAATAACGAAGGCTATGATATTAGAAGCGTTAGTCCAGTAGAAATTAAACGATACATTGAAGTTAAAGGACGAAGTGGCAATGATGGAAGCGTGATGTTATCAGAAAACGAAATGAACCGTTTGGCACAATTAGGAGATGCAGCTTGGTTGTATATCGTGGTGAGCTGCAAAAGCAAACCCGAGTTATTCCGCATTCAAAACCCAGCCAAACAGCTAAACTTCCAACAAAAGACTAAAGGAATACAATACTTTCTGCCAATGGAAGAATGGAAAAACAAATTAATTGAATAAAATCTTTGCGATAAGTACCAAAAAACGGTACCTTTCGCAAAAAGATACTTTCTAATGAGTGAGATAGTTGACATAAATATTCAAACTTGGATTGAGAAATTACAAGCGGTAGGCAAAAATGCTTTTGCTTTGGAATTCCTTGAAAATGAATTACCAAGCTATACCGCTATTGGAGTAAAAAGAGCATTATCCAGATTAACTTCAAAAGGAACAATTATCTCTATTATCAAAGGATATTACTTGATAATTCCTCCACAATACCATTCCAAAGGAATCCTTCCTCCCTATTTGTACGTCGATGGCTTAATGAAATACTTAAATAGACCGTATTATGTAGGTTTGTTGAATGCAGCCGCTTTTCACGGCGCAGCACACCAACAACCACAGGAATTTTTTGTGTTTACCATTATGCCCGCAATGCGGCCTATCAGTAAAAAAGGACAAAAAATAAATTACATCAGTATATCCGAAATCAATCCAAAATTCTTGGTGGATATCAAAACAGAAATGGGTTATTTAAAAGTATCAAATCCTTTACTAACAGCTACAGACCTGATACAATTTGAAAAGAAAATTGGCGGTCTCAACAGAACTACTACCATACTCGAGGAATTGTCCGAGAAGATAAGTCCGGAACAAATAAATTCCGAAATAATAAATCACGTACCGGTTTCTACTTGGCAACGTTTAGGATATATATGGGAAAAAGTGCTGGAACAAGAAACCCTCGCAGATGATTTATTCCAAAAATTAGCCGAACATCAAAAAAATTTATTCCGAATTCCGTTAAAAGCTTCTGGAACTAAAAACAAGCTGCCAACAGACAACAGATGGAAAATAATAATAAACACAACTATAGAAACCGATTTTTAAAATAAACCAGCGTGATTCCACAAGCATACATAACCGAATGGTCTAATACCGTGCCTTGGCAAACAAACGAACAAGTTGAACAAGACTTGGTCATTTGCCGTTCATTAGTAGCCATTTTTCAAAATGATTTTTTAGCCGAAAATTTAGCTTTTCGGGGCGGGACGGCATTACACAAATTATACCTGCAACCGCAACCACGTTATTCTGAGGACATCGATTTAGTGCAAATTACATCAGTTCCATTTGGAC
>JACMRQ010000332.1 GCA_014376355.1 Arcicella sp.
GTATAAAGCCTTGGGTTTAGGTTATCCTTCGGAAGTTGAATGTAGTATGACTAACGCTTGGGCGGGTAAATTCAAGGAAGGTTATTATCCCGAAAGTTTTCCTGTGGCTTCGATGGTAAATTTAAAATTTCCTCGTGCGGGTAAACCAGACCTTAAATTAACTTGGTATGACGGAGGGATGATGCCTGAACGTCCCGATGAAATTCCTTCGGATGTAAAAATGGGAGATAGTAGTGGTGGTGTATTAATGGTTGGAACAAAAGGTGTAATGACTTGTGGCGTTTATGGAAGTAATCCCATGCTGTTTCCCGAAAATAAATTGAAAGAAGCAGGCGATAAATTACCAATAACCATTCCAAGAGTAGTAGGAGCGGATAAAGAAGGACATTATCAACAATGGTTACAGGCCTGCAAAGATGGTTACGGTAAACACAAACCTTTGAGTTCTTCATTTGATTATGCGGGTCCAATGACCGAAACTGTGATTATGGGTAATTTAGCGATTCGTAGTTACATGGTTCGTACTGAAAAGAAAACGCCAGTTTGGATTGAAAAATATGATTATCCTGGACGTAAGAAATTGCTCTGGGATGGTAAGAATATGAAAATTACGAATTTTGATGAAGCTAATGCCTTTGTGAAACCTGAATATCGTGAAGGGTGGATTTTGTAGTGGCTGTCAGCAATCGGCTTTCGGCTAACGATTTGTATGTTTCTTACCGTCAATCTATCATTTACTTAATCATTCAATTATAAAAAGCTAACTGCTAAAAGCCGAAAGCTATACAAAACCAATGAATAAAGACAACTCAAGAAGAGATTTTATCAAAAAAACGTCCTTAGCATTAGGAAGTTTTTACATTGTACCACGCCATGTTTTGGGAGGTAAAGGTTTCATTGCTCCATCCGATAAACTCAATATTTTGAGCATAGGTGCGGGCGGAAAAGGCAAATCTGATACTTTATTAGCCTATAACAAAGGAACAGAAAATATCGTAGCCATTGCCGATGTAGATTTTGGTCGGGCGGCAGATACCTTGAAAGAATTACCAGGAAACGTTAAAAAATACAAAGATTGGCGTGAAGCTTTAGAAAAAGAAAAAAACAATATTGATGCTGTAACTATTTCAACGCCAGATCATCATCATGCAGCTGCAACCTTGGCAGCGATGGAATTGGGCAAGCACGTTTATACCCAAAAACCCCTCACTCATAATATTAAGGAGGCTCGAATGCTCACCGAAGCAGCAGAAAAATATAAGGTCGTAACGCAAATGGGTAATCAAGGTTCATCAAATGATGGGCGGAGAGTTATACAAGAGTGGTTTGATGCAGGATTGATTGGAACGGTAAAACGAGTACATATTTGGACTGACCGCCCCGTTTGGCCTCAAGGAATTCCTACGCCAATGGCAAAACAAGAAATTCCCGCTGATTTTCCGTGGGATTTATGGTTAGGACCCGCTCCCGTTCGTGATTTTGTTCCTAATGCTTACCATCCATTCAAATGGCGTGGTTGGTGGGATTTTGGAACGGGTGCTATGGGCGATATGGGTTGTCATCTATTAGATGGTGTTTTCAAAGTATTGGCATTGACCTATCCAACCGAAGTACAATGTAGTGTAAGTTCAATTTATACCAAAGACTGGGTGCCTGATTATTATCCAGATAGTTGCCCTCCGTCTTCAAAAGTCACTTTTCAGTACCCTAAAACAACTAAAAATAATTCTCCAATTGAAATTATTTGGTATGATGGAGGGTTAAAACCAGATATTCCAGCCGAATGGGGCGATGAACCACTTTGGACAAATGGCGTGATTTATGAAGGAACAAAAGGCAAAATGGCGAATGAACTTTATAATGAAAATCCAACTTTATTACCAAAATCAAGAATGACAGATGCAGATGTTGTGAAGGTCAAGCCAACCCTTTACCGCATTGAAAATCAATCAGCTGGGCATAATTATCATTGGGTAAAGGCTTGTAAAGCGGGTTACGGCAAATTAGAAACCAGTTCACCTTTCGATTTTGCTGGACCATTAACTGAAATGATTTTGATGGGAAATCTCGCCATCCGAAGTTACCAATATCGTGAAGGAGAAGGACGTGCAGGTAAGTTTCCTGGGCGTAAAAAATTATTCTGGGATGGCAAAAATATGAATGTTACCAATTTTGATTATGCCAATCAATTTGTTTCACGGAAATATCGTGATGGCTGGAAATTAGGTTGATAAATTAAACGTTTAATCTTTAAGGAAGCCTTCACTTTGAGCGAAGGCTTCCTTTTTTTCAGACAATTGTCTATAAATCAATCAATTATTTAAACATTTCACTGCATTTCATTATTATCAATTGAGATAGTCATGTATCTGATTTTTTCGTAAATTTCGAAATATTCCCTAATTCACACCCCTAAAAATGAAAATAAAAATTTACGGACTTTTTATCTTGATTTTCCTCGTTTCTACTGCTGCATATATGCCCGTTCAAAGTGAAGATGATGAATTAATTGAAGTTTTTCATCGTATCAATGATGAAGTTCTCGCTAACAGTCGTGCTTATGAAACCCTCGGAGATGCTTGCAAAACTATTGGACATCGCCTAACGGGAAGTGCCAACGGGAAACGTGCCGAAGAATATGCTTTTAATTTGTTGAAATCTTATAAAATTAAAGATGTAAAATATCAACCTTTTCAAGTTGAAGCATGGTCACGGGATACAGTTACCTTGGCAATTGCTCCCCGCAAGAGTGATAATTTTCAAGATATTGAAGTTGTTGCCTTAGCCATGACTCCCATTGAATCAAAAATCAAAGGGGATATTGTGGATGTCGGTAACGGACTCGAACCTGACTTTCAAGCGTTAAAAGAGCAATTGAAAGGCAAAATTGCTTTAGTAAATATCGGACTTCTACCCCCAATCAAAGGAACTCGAAACCTTCATCGTTCTGAAAAAACTGCTTTAGCAATTGAATATGGAGCCATTGGAGTAATTTTTGTAAATACGGTGAAAGGCAATGTTTTACTAACAGGAACAGCATCCGTTACGGGCAGTTTGATTTCAATTCCCGCCGTGTGTATATCGCTCGAAAGCGGCACACAGATTCGGGCGTGGCAAAGCGATGAGCCAAACCTTCTGGCAATCGTTGAGATGAGAAATTTCAGTAAAATGATAAAGTCTCGTAATGTCATCGCCACTATTAAAGGAAGCGACAAAAAACTTCGAGATGAAAAAGTTATTATTGGTGGACACCTTGATTCTTGGGATTTAGCGCAAGGAGCCTTGGATAATGGCATTGGCTCATTTTCCATTCTGGATATTGCCAGAACTTTTAAAGCCCTAAATCTGAAACCAAAAAGGACGATTGAGTTTGTAATGTTCATGGGCGAAGAAGAAGGATTATTGGGTTCAAAAGCTATGATTGAACGAAGCAAGAAGAATAATTCAATTGAAAAAGTTGTCTTTATGATGAACCTTGATATGGCAAATAATGCCAATGGTTTCAACACAGCAGGAAGGGAGGAAATGATACCAATTTTTACGAAAATGGGTGAATTTATGAAAAAGGTCGAGCCGACTTACAAAAATAATATTATCAATCAAGCAGGATTACACTCTGATCATCAAAGTTTTATGTTGGAAGGAATCCCAACTGCGTCCCCCATAGGAGGCATTTCTCCCGAAGCATTGGGTTGTTATCATGCCAATTGTGACAAGTTCGATTTAATTAAGAAAGATGAGATGATAAATACCGTTCGCTATACCGCCATGATGCTTTATGGATTAGCGAATACTCAAAAAATCCCAGCAAAAAAATTAGATACCTATTCAACTCGTGATTTTTTTATTAAGCAAAACCTTAGAAAAGAATTAGAATTGGGACACGAGTGGCGTTGGGGAGATGGACAATAATAATTTTCTTTTAGTTTCAAAAATCCCGCAATGACTCAGTGAAGCATTGCGGGACAATCAACATATCAACAACTGACGATTTGCAGATAAAATTTTAAGTCGTTGTTGGAGGATAAATTCTTTGCATACCAAATCAGTTATGTTATTGAAATGACTTAGGCAATTAAACAAAATCCCCACTGGCATTAGATTTGTTTAAATTACTTCTTCCTCCGAAAAATATGCAAAACAAACACCTTATTATCTTTCGTTTCTTCGTAGGAATCAATCAAATTCCAACCATTACGGTCTAATAAGTTAAAGATTTCAACTTTACTATTGAAAAATAGTGGATTCTTAGCCAAATCTGTCATTTCTTGCTGGCTATCTGATGTTCCTTGTCCATAGTCTAAAAATGCAGAAAAGCGAGTTGCCATCCATGTTTTTTGCACTTTCACAGTGATATAACTAATGTTTTTTAAGGTAGTAAGATTTTGTTTATTCACAAAAATCTGTTGTGCTTGTGTTTGATAACAAAGCATTGAAAATAATAAGATAATTAAGCCTTTTTGCATCGTTTTTTTTTATTTGAATACAAGGTAATAGTTTATGGAGAGTTACGCAAAAGTGAAAGAGAAATACTGTTAATTGTTCTCCATTCTGATCTAATTAAAAACTATTCAACATGATAGTACAGGACGGTTTCAGTGAGGCATAATTTTATTTTTACATCGTTTTAATACTAAATTTCTTATGATAACTTATAAACACGTGTCATATCTTTGGGATGATGCAAAAGCAGCTCAAATTAATAATGAAGTAGATTTATTTATCTACCGCTCAAACCTTTTGGGGGCAGACTTACGATTGACAAATTATGGAGGTGGAAATACTTCTGTGAAAATAACTGATAAAGACCCCCTTACGGGCAAGAATGTAGAAGTTATGTGGATTAAAGGATCTGGTGGCGACATTGGAACTTTGACCAAATCAGGCTGTGCTGCCTTGTATATGGAACGTTTATTGGCTTTGGAGAATGTCTATGAGGGCATTGAAACCGAAGACAAAATGGTAGAATTATTTAATCATTGCATCTTTGATTTAGCCTCAAAAGCTCCTTCAATTGATACACCTCTTCACGGTTTTTTACCCTTCAAACATATTGATCATCTTCACCCAGATGCTGCTATTTCACTTGCCGCCGCAAAAGATGGAGCAAAAATCACCGAAGAATTATTCAACGGTGAAATCGGTTGGGTGGGCTGGCAACGTCCAGGTTTTGATTTGGGTTTACAATTGCGTACTTGCCTAAACCAAGCTGCCGCAAAAGGTATCAAATTGAAAGGAATTATGTTGGGGTCGCACGGGCTTTTCACTTGGGGTGATACCGCCTATGAAAGCTATGTGAATACCCTTGATGTGATTGAAAAATGTGCCGAATATTTAGAATCAAGTTATAAAAATGTTTTCGGAGGACAAAAAATTGAGTCTCTTTCTTCAGAAGAAAGAATTAATAAAGCCGCTAAAATTGCTCCAATTCTAAGAGGATATTGTTCGTCATATCGCAAAATGTTGGGACATTTTACAGACGATACTCGTGTTTTGGAATTTATTAATTCAAATGATTTAGCCGAACTTGCTCCCCTTGGAACATCTTGTCCCGACCATTTTTTACGCACAAAAATTGCTCCTTTAGTCTTAAACCCCGCAAAATTAGAGGAAGAAGGATATTTAGATAATATATTTTCAGAATATCGTGAAGGTTATAAGCAATATTATGAATCATGTAAGCATCCAAACTCACCCGCCATGCGAGACCCCAACCCTGTGGTAATTCTTTACCCAGGCGTTGGGATGTTTACATTTTCAAAAGATAAAAATACTGCTCGTCTGGCTTCTGAATATTACATCAATGCAATTAATGTAATGAAAGGTGCTGAGGCCATTTCTGAATACACCGCATTGCCACGTCAGGAAGCATTTAACATTGAATATTGGTTGTTGGAAGAAGCGAAATTATCTCGTATGCCTAAACCAAAAGCCCTTTCTGGTAGAGTCGCTATGGTTACGGGTTCAGCGGGTGGCATTGGAAAAGCCATTGCCAAAAAATTTGCCGAAGAAGGTGCTTGTGTAATTTTGAATGATATTAACGAAGAACGTTTGGCAGGTGCAAAGGAAGAATTTATTAAGCAATTTGGAAAAGATTCAGTATCGACAACGCTATTAAATGTAACCGATGCTAAGAGTATTTCCTCCGCAATGGACGCATCAGCTTTGGCTTTCGGAGGGGTAGATATTATCGTGAATAATGCAGGAATTAGCATCTCAAAAACCATAGAAAAGCATTCGTTGGAAGATTGGGATAAATTGTATGATATTTTAGTAAAAGGACAATTCTTTGTAACGCAAGCAGCCGTTGAAGTGATGCGTAAACAAGGTTTTGGTGGTGATATTGTCAACATTGTTTCTAAAAATGCCTTAGTTTCAGGACCAAATAATGCGGGATATGGTTCGGCAAAAGCAGCTCAATTACACCTTTCAAGATTAAATGCGGCAGAATTAGGAGCCGATAAAATCAGAGTAAACGTAGTCAATCCAGATGCAGTAATTGCCGATTCAAATATTTGGGCAGGCGGTTGGGCTGAAGGTCGTGCAAAGGCCTATGGAATTACAATAGAAGAATTACCAGCTTATTATGCAAAACGTACCTTATTAGGAGAATCCATTTTACCCGATGATATTGCGAATGCTTGTTTTGCCTTCGTAGGTGGACTTTTAAGCAAATCAACGGGAAATGTTTTGAATGTAGATGGTGGCGTGGCAATGGCTTTTGTTCGATAATTTTTGACTTTTAACACAGTTCATCCGTGTTCGATTAACTCATCCAAAATGCAAATATCAAAATCTTTTATAGAACAATATAACGACGATAATTTAAAAGCTCACCAACGAAAATTAGCGTTCAGCATTTCTGAAATTGCTGATAGTGAGACGATTATCAAACAATTAGTTGATTTCCAAATTGCTATTCCTTCGTGGGCATTGGGTACGGGTGGAACTCGCTTTGGGCGCTTTCCAGGTGGTGGAGAACCTCGTTCATTGGAAGAGAAAATTGAAGATGTTGGACTTCTTCATGCCTTAAATCAGTCTTCGGGAGCTATTTCTTTGCACATTCCTTGGGATATTCCAACCGATGCTAACGCCATCAAAACGCTTGCAGCTCAGCACGGTTTGAAATTTGATGCCGTTAATTCAAACACTTTTCAAGACCAAGCAAATCAAGCATTAAGTTATAAATTTGGCTCATTACAGAATGTAAATAAAGCCATTCGTAAACAAGCAATTGACCATAATATTGAAGTAATCAAACATGGAATCGAATTAGGTTCTGAATCTTTAACCGTTTGGTTATCAGATGGTTCATGTTTTCCTGGGCAATTAAATTTCAGAAAAGCATTCCAAAATACACTGGAAGGTTTACAAGAAATTTATGCCACTTTACCATCAAACTGGAAAATGTTTGTGGAGTATAAATGTGCGGAACCAAACTTCTATTCAACCACCGTTGGCGATTGGGGACAATCTCTTTTGTATGCTAATAAATTAGGCGACCAAGCCTATACTTTGGTGGATTTAGGACATCATTTACCGAATGCTAATATCGAGCAAATTGTTTCTTTATTATTGATGGAAGGCAAATTGGGTGGTTTCCACTTCAACGATTCAAAATATGGTGATGATGACCTAACCGCAGGTTCGATTAAACCTTACCAGTTGTTTTTGATTTTCAACGAATTAGTGGAAGGAATGAACGCCAGAGGTATGAACCACGCTTTGGATTTAGGTTGGATGATTGACGCATCACACAATGTGAAAGACCCGTTGGAAGACCTTTTGCAGTCAGTTGAAGCAATCATGATGGCTTATGCACAAGCACTTTCGGTGGACAGAAATGCTTTAGAAATTGCTCAAAATGAAAATGATACTGTTCGTTGTCAACAAATTTTGCAAAACGCTTTCCGCACTGATGTTCGGGCTTTGGTTTCAGAAGCAAGTCTTCGTGCTGGCGGTGCGATTAACCCGATACAAGTATTTAGAAATCTGAAAGTTAGAGAAAATTTGATTGGTGAAAGAGGCGTTAAA
>JACMRQ010000333.1 GCA_014376355.1 Arcicella sp.
CCCGTACCAAATTGATGGTATTCTCGCCAACGCCCCACCTTCACACTATCATCAAATTTACCTTCTTCTTTCAACTGCCCAGCATTATAAAATGACCGATAATCCCCCGTTACTTTATTGAATCTTACGGGGATAACTTCTTTGATTTTTTTCTCTTCTTTATCGTAATAAGAAATTCTGGAATCTGATAAAAAACCCTCATGATATTTTTCTTTCGACAGTAAAATATACTCCTGATTATAAGTCTCCCAACGTCCGTCCTTTACCCCTACATAAAAAGAACCTTCTTCCACCAGTTCATCATTTATGTACTTTTTATAAGGCCCATGACAGATTTCACCATAATCTTTATCTTTTCTTGGGACATTGGTGACTCTTCTTAATTTAGGGTCATACCACCAAATTTCTTTGGCATAAATACTTGGTTCTGCTTCGTCAGGATTCCGTAAAACATTTATCTCTTCGACCGTTGATCTTGTCCCAGAACCGTATTCGCCAATGCGAAGCTCAAATTTAATATTTTCATATTCATCTTTCGGCTTTTTTTTCACTTTCCCTTTCTTTTTCGACTTACCAATTTTCAATCCTAAATCTGCCGAAAGGTCGCCTGCTTCTCCTTTGAGCCTTTTAAACTCTTCTTTATTATTTTTAATATCTTCTTTTACATCTTTAATCGTTTTCTTAGCATTCTTGATGTTATCTAAAATATCAGTCTGAATTAAACCACCTAAAATTCCGCCTTTTTTCTTAGCAGTCGTATCAGTTTTGGGCTTTGCTTTTGTCTTAAATTCATCCGATTGGGCAAAAGAATTTAGGGCAAAAACCAAGAATGTAATTGTTAATAATTGAGAAAACAGTTTCATTGAAAGAATGATTAAAACGAATGTACTACCTTTGTGAAACGGAAAATTACGAATTTTATTTCTGATTAAAGATTACAAAATTTATTCCATTTAATTGCAGTTAAATTTAAAGAATCAATGTTTGCTTACATTATTGTCAAATTATCAAATTAATTTCATACGTGGAAAAAGATTCAAAGATATATATTGCAGGACACAGAGGCATGGTCGGGTCAGCAATTCATCGCAAATTACAAGAAAAAGGATTTCATAACTTTATCCTTCGCACTTCAAAAGAACTTGATTTACGTAATCAACAAGCTGTTAGTGATTTTTTTCAGACCGAAAAACCTGATTATGTCTTTTTAGCGGCTGCTAAAGTAGGAGGGATTGTTGCCAATAATACTTACCGAGCCGATTTTTTATTTGAGAATTTAGCCATTCAAAACAACGTAATTCACAGTGCCTACGTGACAGGTGTAAAGAAATTAATGTTTTTAGGTTCGTCATGTATTTATCCAAAACTTGCTCCACAACCTTTGAAGGAAGACTACCTTTTAAGTGGATTTTTGGAAGAAACTAATGAGCCTTATGCCATTGCCAAAATTGCAGGCATAAAACTTTGCGAAGCCTATAGAAGTCAATATGGATGCGATTTTATCTCTGTAATGCCGACCAATTTATACGGGCCAAATGATAATTACGACCTTCAAAAATCCCACGTTTTGCCAGCTATGATTCGTAAATTTCATGAAGCGAAATTGGGCAACAATGAGTCGGTTATACTTTGGGGAACAGGTTCGCCTATGCGAGAGTTTTTACACGCAGATGACCTTGCTGAAGCCTGTGCTTATTTAATGGAAAACTACAGCGAACCCCAATTCATAAACGTTGGCACAGGAAAAGATGTAACCATTAAAGAGTTAGCTGAAATGGTTAAAAAAATAGTAGGATTTGATGGCGATTTAATGTGGGATACGACCAAACCCGATGGAACACCCCGAAAATTGATGGACGTATCAAGACTACACGCCCAAGGTTGGAAACATACAATAGAATTGAAAGAAGGCATATCATTAGCCTATCAAGATTTCTTGGAGCATCATGAAACACTAAGATTATAGTTTTTAGTTATAAAATATAGCCTATAATATTCATGCCTACGAAAAGAGCCATCAATTCCATACTAAACAGCATGAAATTGATGGCTCTTTTCGTGATTTCTCGAATAAGAAAGTATATTATCTATACTTCGTTCTGAGGGTTGGCAATAACTTTTATCGAGACCTACTTTCACATCAAGCACATCTAAATAAAATTCTAACATTTCAGAGTCACGAACGAATCCGTCCTGAATCAAAAGGTCTTCTGTTTCCGTTGTTTCTTGATAAACGTAACGGATAACGTCATGCTGCGTAAAGGTTTGTATCATAACTTGGAGAATGTTTACTCATCATTTTGCGTAGATTTATCAACGCATAACGCATTCTTCCAAGTGCTGTATTGATGCTTACCCCCGTAGCATCCGCAATTTCCTGAAAACTCATGTCCTCATAATGACGCATTACTAAAACCTCTCTTTGCGTGTCGGGAAGCATTTTAATCAGGCTTCTAAGATGAGCGTGCGATTCTTCACGAATTTGCACTTCCTCAAAAGAGTCTTCGGCAAAATCAAGCGTGTTGAATACACTACTACCATCCTCAAATACAACATTTGGATAGCGTTTATCACGACGAAAATAATCAATTGCCATATTGTGGGCTATTCTAAGTACCCACGGCAAAAACTTACCTTCATCATTATACCTCCCTGAACGCAAAACATCTACTGCTTTGATGAAAACATCTTGCATTAAATCTTCGGCTACGAAGGTATCCTTAACAATCAAATAAATCGTGGTATAAACTTTGGATTTGTAACGACGAACAAGCGTTTCGAAGGCTTTTTCGTCACTATTTTTGATATAAAGTGATACAAGTTCACTGTCGTTAACATGGACTTTTTCCATTCTGATAAATCTATTTAGTTAACGTAAAGCTTTTATTCAAATTGTATGTATTTATATTTTTTTTAGTGACAATGCTTGTTCTTTCATGGGATATTCCCGAAAGGCTAATTCAAAGATAATGGTTGTTCTAATATTTCCCAACAAAATGCTAAAATATTTAATACCATTAACAAATATTAACAATACATTATTCGTTTAGGCATATTTTAAGGAAGACTTTCATTGATTAATCCAAATTTTAAAATGAAATAGCGAAAAATGACAAAATATTCTTCCGTTTGGTAGGGCAATTATTGTGCCGAATAAATAACTGTTGTTGCATATACGATGAATTTCATAAAATTGGATTTTAATTTTATGAAATAATAAGAATGAAAGTTATTAAATTGAACTTCGAAAATCATCATCAGCTAAAAAACTATATTTATCGCATGAAAAACATCAAACTCATTGAATGTCCTCGTGATGCCATGCAAGGTTGGGCAAATTGGATACCGACTGAAAAAAAGATTGACTATCTAAATCAACTTTTAAAAGTTGGCTTCGACACACTTGATTTTGGTAGCTTTGTTTCGCCTAAAACTATTCCTCAAATGGCAGATACTGCTTTAGTATATGATGCTTTGGATTTGGATAGTACAAATACCAAATTATTAGCCATAATTGCTAATGCCCGTGGTGCAGAGTCAGCAGTTAATTTTGAGAAAATAAAGTATTTAGGCTTTCCATTTTCTATCTCCGAAACTTTTCAACGACGTAATACAAATAGTTCAATTTTAGAAGCATTTAAAACGGTTGATATAATTCAAAATCTTTGTCAAAATTCTGACAAACAATTAGTTGTCTATTTTTCAATGGGTTTTGGAAACCCTTATGGCGACCCGTATAACATTGAAATTGTATCAGAATGGGCAGAGAAAATGAGCAATTTAGGCATCAATATTATTTCCCTCTCAGATACAGTTGGGGTTGCTGATAGTCATACGATTACAGCACTTTTTTCTGGTTTAATTCTTCAATACCCAACTATTGAATTTGGGGGTCATTTTCACGCCACTAATGACACATGGCAGACGAAAGTTCATTCTGCTTTTAAAGCGGGATGTCTTCGATTTGATGGGGCAATTGGTGGTTTTGGTGGTTGCCCAATGGCAGAAGATGATTTGGTTGGAAATATTAACACTCAAAATATGATTCAATACTTTGAAAGTCAAGGAGTTAATTTGGGTTTGAAAAAAGAGGAGTTAGAAAGATCAATAAATATTAGTAAAAATATATTTATCTAATATTAATATATGAAAATATATTCATATATTTGCTGACGATATTAAAAATCAATAATTAAAATGGCAAATGTAGCCTACAAAATAAATAAAGAAAAACTCGAAAAGGCAGCTTTTATACTAAAAACTGTTGCCCATCCTACTCGTTTGGCAATTGTAGATTTACTTTCTCAGAACGAAAAACTTTCGGTTAATGAAATTTGTGAGGTTTTGAATTGTGAGCAATCCCTGCTTTCTCACCATTTGATAAATATGAAATTAAAAGGCATTTTACGCTCAGAAAAAGATGGATTGAACGTTTTTTATTCTTTGAAAGAACGAGATGTGATGAAATTGATTGAGTGCATTGAGCATTGCGATTGTAATTATTAACTTTTTTTACTTTTAATATGAAAACATTAACATATATTAATATTACTCTATGGATTTAATAGGCTACATTTTAGCAATAGCTATTGGACTACTACTCAGTTTATTAGGCGGTGGCGGGTCTATTTTGACGGTGCCAGTTTTAGTATATATTTTCAGCATCGACCCTGCTTTAGCGACAGCATATTCCTTGCTTATTGTGGGTATTACTTCGGCAGTAGCATCAATTAATTATCTCAGAAAAGGTTTAGCAAGTCCGAAAACAGCCTTATTTTTTTCGTTTCCATCTTTCATAATGGTTTTTTCAACTCGTAAATATTTCATGCCTCTGATTCCTAATGAAATTGTACGGTTCGGCGATTTTATCTTGACCAAAAATACACTTATCATGCTAACGTTTGCCCTTTTGATGGTTCTGGCTTCAAAGTCAATGATTCGTAAAAGGCAGGAAGTTGATAATATTTCAGAAGCCATGAAACGAGTTAATTACAGTCTAATTTTTATTGAAGGCTTAATCGTAGGCACACTGACAGGATTTGTGGGTGTTGGCGGCGGATTTTTGATAATTCCAGTTTTGACGAATTTTGTAAAACTTCCGATGAAATTAGCCGTTGGTACATCACTAATGATTATTGCTATAAACTCATTAATTGGCTTCACTGGTGATTTAGGAAACCATCAAATGAATTGGACTTTTTTGGGAACGTTTATTGGCTTGGCTCTTGTTGGCGTATTAATTGGCACAACGCTTTCAAAACGTTTGGATAACCAACAATTAAAACCTGCATTCGGGTGGTTTACGCTGGTAATGGGAACATGGATTTTGATTAAAGAATTGATTTTGAAGTAGCTATCAGCTTTTAGCAGTCAGCTATCGACTAAGAAACTGTAATAACTAAATCGGCTTTTGGCAATCAACTATTAACTAAAAAAATGTCCTAATTTTAAATAGGTGAAAGCCAAAAGCTGTTGGCTTGTAGCCGAAAGCCGACAACCAAAAATGAATAATTTTCTCTCAAAATATTACTGGAATAGTCGCTACGAAGCGAAAGAAACTGGCTGGGATTTAAAAACTATTTCCCCTCCATTAAAGGCGTATATTGACCAATTGACAAATAAAAATATCAGTGTTTTAATTCCAGGTTGTGGCAGTGGATATGAAGCTGAATATTTATTAAAACAAGGTTTTGAGCAAATAACGGTTATTGATTTTGCTCCTTTGGTTGTGCAAAAGATGCAAAAATATATGTTTAATTATCAGAATATTAAAATTATTTGTGCTGATTTTTTTACACATACAGGCAGGTACGACTTAATTTTAGAACAAACTTTTTTCTGTGCCTTAGACCCATCTTTACGGACAAACTACGTTCAGAAAATGAGTAAATTATTAAAAGAAAATGGGAAATTAGTGGGCTTACTTTTTGGTGTACAATTTCCGAATAATCCTCCTTTTGGCGGAAGTCGGGAGGAATATTTAGATTTATTCTCCGATAAATTCAAAATTAATCTTTTAGAGCCTTGCTATAATTCAGTGAAACCTCGACAAGGCAACGAATTATTTTTAAACTTTTCTAAGAATGGGAAATAATAAAAAATCGCATTGGGAGAATATTTTTAGTACAAAAAATTCTCCTAATGTAAGTTGGTTTCAAGAAGTGCCAACTACTTCTTTGGCTTTTATTCGCTCCTTGAATTTACCTAAAACTGCCCAAATTATTGATGTTGGCGGCGGAGATAGTTATTTAGTTGATTACTTATTAAAAGATGGTTATGAACATATTACAGTCTTGGACATTTCAGAAAAAGCCCTTGAAAAAGTGAAGGAAAGATTGGGAGAATCTGCCAAAAAAATCGAATGGATTGTTTCAGATATAACTGAATATCATGACAATACTAAAAAATATGATGTTTGGCATGACCGTGCTGCTTTTCATTTCTTAGTAGAAAATGAACAGATTGAAACCTATCTTTCCATTGCTAAAACAAATATCAAAAATGATGGATTTTTAAGTGTTGGGACATTCTCAGAGAATGGTCCAACTAAATGTAGTGGTTTAGAAATTAAGCAATATTCAAAAGAATCGCTGACGGAAAAATTTAAAGAAAGTTTTGAAAAAATAAGGTGTATTAATGAAAATCATGAAACACCATTTAATACAGTACAGAATTTTACTTTTTGTACTTTTCAAAGGAAGTAGGACAAGCCTACAACTTGCCAAATCAACAAAAGATAGGTTTCAAACCCGTCCAACAAAATATGAAAATAGAACAAATTTATACAGGCTGTTTGGCTCAGGGAGCATATTATATTGAATCAGCGGGAGAAGTTGCTATTATTGATCCTTTGCGTGAGGTGAATTCTTATATCGAAAAAGCAAAGCGAAATAATGCTAAAATAAAGTATATTTTCGAGACACATTTTCACGCTGATTTTGTCTCTGGGCATTTGGAATTATCTCACAAAACAAGTGCTCCAATTATCTATGGACCAACGGCAAATCCAGCATTTGAAGCGTTAATAGCCACTGATAATCAAGAATTTAAGTTAGGAAATGTGATAATAAAAGTCTTACATACACCTGGGCACACGATGGAGTCAAGTTGTTTTTTGCTTTTTGATGAAACTGGAAAAGCAACCAATCTTTTTTCGGGCGACACCCTTTTTATCGGTGATGTTGGTCGCCCAGATTTGGCACAAAATGGCTCGGTGACCATGGAGGATTTGGCAGGACATTTATACGATTCGCTTAATCAAAAAATTATGCCTTTGGCGAATGATATTATTGTGTATCCTGCACACGGGGCGGGTTCGGCTTGTGGAAAGAATATGTCGAAGGAAAGGTCTGATACTTTAGGGCATCAAAAGAAGGTGAATTATGCTTTGCAACCCCAAACCAAGGAGCAATTTATCATTGCCGTAACGGAAGGATTGACTCCACCACCTTTCTATTTTCCAAAAAATGTATTTTTGAATAAGACAGGAAGTCAGGATGTTACGGGCGTTATGGAGCGAGGGTTAACTCCGCTTTCCCTCAATGAATTTGAGGATTTAGCGAATACAATTGATGCCTTAATTATAGATACTCGCAAGCCAGAAATATTTCGGGAGGGCTTCATTCCTCGCTCAATTTTTATTGGTATAGATGGCGATTTTGCACCGTGGGTAGGTACTCTCATAAGAGATATTAAGCAAGAAATTTTGATTGTTGCAGATAAAGGACGTGAAGAAGAAATTGTAAAACGCCTTGCAAGAGTGGGTTATGACAATGTTTTAGGTTATTTGAAAGGCGGCTTTGAGGCTTGGGAAATGGCAGACAAAGAGATTGATAAAGTTGAATCAATTTCTGCTGGTGAGTTTGCTAATATTTACCGAAATGACAATCATTTAACGATAAAAGACGTAAGAAAAATCACAGAATTTGAAGAAAGACACATCAAAGAGGCGGAGAATATTCCCTTAGCTCAGATTTCGGAATTGATGACGGAGTTTGACAAAGAGGAGACAAATTACATCCATTGTGCAGGTGGATACCGTTCAATGGTGGCTTCAAGCATCTTGAAATCAAGAGGTTATGATAATGTGGTAGATATACAAGGTGGGTTTGGAGCGATTGCAGAAACTGGAATTTTAAATTAGTAAATATCCTTATTCACATAAAGTTCCAAAACAAAAAAGCATTACAAATGAAATCATTACGTGAATTTAAAACAGTTTGATAACTAAAACCACAACAAAAAATGTTAGAACTCATTCGTCAGCCTTGGCATTGGTCAATTTCGGGTCTTTTGATTGGCTTAACCATCCCAATTTTATTAATTTTGGGCAATAAATCTTTCGGGATTTCCTCAACGCTCAGACAAGTTTGTGCGGCTTGTATTCCTGCAAACATTGATTTTTTTAAATACGATTGGAAAAAAGATTCATGGAATTTGTTTTTTGTAGTGGGTATCATTTTGGGTGGATTTATCGGTAATTCTTTCCTATCCAATCCTAATGAAATCGTGATTACAGCTCAAACGAAGGAAGAATTAATGGCTTTGGGCATTAAAGATTTTTCGGGTTTATTACCAACAGATTTATTCAATTTTCAAAATTTATTTACCCTTAAAGGCTTTATCTTCATAGTTTTAGGTGGGTTTTTAGTTGGTTTTGGAACTCGTTGGGCGGGAGGTTGTACTTCTGGACACGCCATTATGGGCTTGTCAAATCTACAATTCCCATCCTTAATTGCCACGATATGTTTTATGGTCGGTGGATTTGTGATGACTTGGTTGATTTTACCTTTTTTATTGACACTTTAAATTGCTGTGGTTCGAAGCGACCATATTACTCATAATAACATGATTCTTAAAAACTTAAAATACATAATTGCAGGAACACTTTTTGGCATTATTGCTGTCAAGTCTGAAATCATTTCTTGGTTCAGAATTCAAGAAATGTTTAGGCTTACGAGCTTTCACATGTACGGCGTAATTGGTACGGCTGTAGTCGTGGGCATAATTTCTATTCAAATCATTAAACGGCTGAATATTAAAACATTATCGGGCGAAAAAATTAGTATCGCTCCAAAATCCTTTCAAAAAGGACAGATTTATGGGGGACTAATTTTTGGCTTCGGATGGGCGATTACTGGTGCTTGTCCAGGACCTCTTTTTGCTCAAATTGGTAGCGGTTTTGGCGTAATAACAGTAACGTTACTTTCAGCTATTTTAGGGACATGGGTTTATGGGTATTTTAGAGATAAATTACCAAATTAATTTTTTTTACAAATGACTAACTAATAACAGTATAAAAAATA
>JACMRQ010000334.1 GCA_014376355.1 Arcicella sp.
AGAAAATATCCATTGAAAACATATATTCGCATACTTCAATATGCTGATTCAATTAAGAATCTTGCATTTCCATATTTCATCCTTTCATTGCTTGCCAGTTTGTTCGGAATCTTGAACTTTACCCTCCTTGCACCTCTGTTAGATGTTATTTTCAATGACTTAAAGCCCGCAGATTTACAGGAATATAGCGATAAAGTATCTTTCTCATTCAGTATAAATTATTTCAAATATACCTTCTATCATTATTTTCATCAAGTAATAAGTCTTTATGGACGATTAGGTGCTTTAAAATTTGCTTGCGGAGCCATTGTTGTGTCGGTCATTTTAGCTAATATTTTCAGATATTTATCCCAAAGAATCCTCAAAACTGTTGAGGCTCAAACAATTGCATCTTTGCGGCAGGCAGTTTTTGAGAAAACGATGAAGCTTCATTTTGGCTTTTTTAATAATGAAAGGAAAGGAAATTTGATGGCACATCTCACAACAGATGTGCAGGAAGTAGAAAATTCCATTGGACGAGCCTTCACAGCTTGTATTAAGGAGGTTTTTACCTTACTCATGTATTTCATAACATTGTTCAATATGTCGGTGAAATTGACGCTATTTTCGCTAATTATTTTGCCTCTTTCCAGTGGAATTATTGCCTTGATTAGCCGTAAACTTCGCCGTGCAGCTCGTGATGTTCAAGCCCTTCAAAGTTCAATGGTTAGTACCTTGGATGAAGTTTTTGGGGGTATGAGAATTGTGAAAGGATTTAATGCTGAGAAGGTCGTTTCTGAAAAATTTAGAAAAGAAAATTACGATTATAAAGCCGCCGTTTTACGAATGGTTTACCGACAAGAAATGACTTCTCCACTATCTGAAGCTATGGGGGTTTCGGTTGTAGCGGGTATTTTATTGTATGGAGGTTCATTGGTAATTGCGGGAGATAATAGCTTAACCGCTTCCAGTTTTATTGCATTTATTATCTTGTTTTCACAAGTAATGCGACCTGCAAAAGCTATTTCTGATGCTTTCAGTATGGTTCAGCGAGGGATTGCTTCTTCAGAACGTATTTTGAAATTAATTGATACCGTTCCAGCCATTCAAGATGCTCCCGATGCCGTTGATATGCATGATTTTAACCAAGAAATTGAGTTTAGAAATATAAGTTTCTCCTATGAAACAGGCAGAAAGGTTTTGGATAATATTTCCTTCAAAATACAAAAAGGGAAGACGATTGCTTTAGTAGGTACTTCGGGTGGTGGAAAATCTACCATTGCTGACCTTATTCCCCGATTTTATGACCCTTCGGAAGGGCAAATTTTGGTGGATGGTGTGGATATAAAACACCTAAAAATTCAGTCATTAACCAAACAAATTGGTATCGTTACGCAGGAGTCAATTCTATTTAATGATACAGTCTTTAATAATATTACTTTTGGTTCACAAGCTACTGAAAATCAAGTTATTGAAGCAGCAAAAGTAGCTAATGCTCATGTTTTTATAAGCCAATTGCAGGACGGTTATCAAACCCTGATTGGCGACCGTGGTGGACGGCTTTCGGGAGGGCAACGTCAACGTTTAAGCATCGCCCGTGCAGTATTGAAAAATCCACCAATTTTGATTTTGGATGAAGCTACTTCTGCCTTGGATACGGAGTCTGAAAAGTTGGTACAAGAAGCCCTTACGCATTTGATGGAAAATCGAACAACATTAGTGATTGCCCACAGATTAAGTACTATTCAACACGCTGATGAAATTTTAGTCATTAGCAAAGGAAAAATTGTTGAACGTGGCACACACGAAGATTTATTACAAAATGAAAATGGATTTTATAGAAAATTAAATAGCATGCAGGAATAGTTAATTCAATGGTTTGAAATTCTTATATTCTCCTATTCGCCAACCCGTTAGTTTTTCTATCCAAGCTCTAAAACGGTTTTTTAAAGATAGTTTTTTCTCCCGAATATCAAAATCAAATTGCCAATTCACACGGGCAATGCGAGCTTGCATTACTGCGGGATGAGTGCCGTTGAAATTCGTTAAAGAATCAATTTCAGAATAATCAAAATTATCTTCATAATGTTTTTTTACTCCTACTGATTCTTCATCAGTTGTCCAAAAATTGATAGAACTCTTCATTTTTTCTTTCTGAATTTCTGGTGATTTTACCCATCCATAATGATATACAAAAGCATCTATCCACTTGACGGACAGTTTTTTATCATCAATCGTTCTAAAGCCCTGTGCATCTCGATAAGAAGTAATGTTTCCTTGATTTCTAATAATTCTAATCTCCTGACGATACCATCGTTGAGCGTCTGCCACGTATTGATATGACCCATAAAAATGAAGGTATTTGAATAATAAGCCCTCTACTTTTGGGTCATTCAAGTTGTCGTGCATAGCTTTTTGAATAGTTGGCAAGTATTTTTCATGCACTACCTCATCACCTTGAATATAAAAATACCAATCTGAATCGGGCGAAAGGGCAGTCAAGGCTTTATTGGTTTCAACTGCCAAAACTTTTCCACCTTCACGCAAGGTGTCATCCCAGATTGTTTGAACGATTTTGATTTTAGGCGAATCAATACTTTTGATTAACGCCAAGGTATCATCATCCGAATTTCCAACGGCAACAATCATTTCATCGCATACGGGCAGGATAGAAGTAATTGCTTCCACAATGGGATAATCAAACTTTATGGCATTGCGGACGAAGGTAAATCCTGATACTTTCATGTAATTTATTTATGAGTTGTGATTGATTAGGTGGAAAGCCACTCAATCAATCACAAATTTTTTATTAATCGAAGGAAACCAATTTTCAACTAATTTTTTAAGCCTAATTTGCGTATTTGGAACCCGTTTTAAAACGGCATATTTACTAAAATCAAATCGACTAATTGTTTCAATATCAGTTTCTAAGGTATTATTTTTTAAGGAAGAAGTGATAATAAATTGATAAATTGCTTCCGTCCATTCATCCTTGTTCGACCAATAATGACCGATGTATTTATCGGCAGCTTTCATTTCGCCATTTTCGGATAAAGCTACCGACGATGAAAATTGTTCGATGAAATAAGGTGTTACCTTTTCTGCCAGCATTCCATCACATATATTCAAGGCTAATTCGCAGATTTTTAAGCCTTTATTCGCAGGAATTCCCACCACACCCGCATTCCACATACCATGATTCTCATCAATAGTTATTCCTCCAAAAATTTTATTTCTAACTCCTTGCCACATTCGCTTTTCAGTCTTACTTTTTCTTTCAGACAATTTGCCTTCATTGAGGTGCATCATCGGGTTTTCAAGGTCTGATTTTAACGTTTCAAGATTTCCAAATAAAAAAGTATCAGTATCTAAATACAAAACAGATTCATCGGGATGCAACGTGCAGATATGCTCCAAAGCCATGATTTTAGCTCTCCAAAAGAATTTATGTTCTCCTTGCCAATCCTTTAATTGAACTTGATTGATAGGAATAATATTAATTTTTTCGCTAAGTCTATTATAAAAGTCGGGAGAATCCGTTATCACGTATATACGGTCATTTTCATTCGTCTGATTCAGAAATGAATAGATAGAAAAACACGTTTGGGCGTGATATAAAGGGTTTTTGCCAATTACTAAATAAAGAATATTCATGGATTCACAAGATTGCCAATCACGGTCTGAACAAAAGACCGTAAATGATATTTTTGTTTGATAGCTTCGTCAATGGGTTGAAAAGGCGTTTCAAAAAATGATTTTGGAATTTCTAAATTATCAAAATCAATAATCAAAATATTATTCGGGTTATAAAAATCATATTCCATTACCGACCGATTATTGGTAATTATTTTTTTATTCATACCCATACTTTCAAAAATTCTGAATGAAAGTCCATGCTGGTTTGGCTTTGCAATATCCAATATTATTTCATAATGATTGAGCAATTTTAACATTTCTGCATAAGGAATTGACTCTTTCAAATACTCAATATGCGGGCTTCTCAATTTTTCTTTTGACTGCTTAGTCAAAAATCGATAACTAATTTTGTTTTTATCTAAAAATTTACCCATTTGATTAAAGAAAGGGTAGCGCTTTTTCTCGATATGGGAAATACAAAAAACCGTTTTATCAATTGCAACGGGTAATGGCTCGTAATAATAGAAATTGGTTAATCTATCGAATCCGTATTTTTTACAGTCTTGAATATCAAAGGAATATACCTTGTCGAACAAATGAATAATTTTCTTCTTTCTTGGATAAAAATCCATAGTATCCCAATAATAAGCAATTAAATTGGGGGTTTTTGACTTTAAAAAAGTAAGTTCCTTGTCGGTTAAAAGGTCTGGACGAATGACAAAGATAGCGGCATACTCCTCTTTTAAGATTGCCAAACGTTTCTGCATAATTTTTCGATAATAAATTTCTTTAATATTTCTGTTCAAAAATACTTTTGATAGAAAATTGCCGACCCTTTCAGCTTTATTTTTATACTTATACCTTGGAAATAAATTGGACATAAAATCCGTGTGAACTTCGGTTGCATAGTTTTTGAACCCCTCCCAAATGACTTGATAAATATTGGCGGTGGTGGGTGCAATCACTAGTATATTCTTCATACGTTTCTTTCTTTAGTATTTCTGTTAACAAAGTTACAGGGTTTGAGTGAGTTATTGTTTTTCGACAAAACAAGTTTTTGAATATAAAAAATGTGAAGGAAAGGACCCAGAAAAAAACACTCCTTAAAATTGAATTCTTAAATGTTAAAAAAACCCCCATTCTTTCGCTCAATTTTCCCTCAAAAAAGCCCAAACGTTAGTAGGTACGAGGGAATTTTCGTATTTTTACATTTAATCAAAAATTAACGAATTATGGAAGATACATTGTTAGTTCATCCAACGGCTCAAGGTTTATACGAAGTATTTGAAAAAATGCCTTCAACAGTTCGTGAAGAGTTCAAGGCAATGATTAGTTTGCCTAAAAGAGCTAAGAAAAAATATGCCGATGATACAGCGTATTTGTCAAGAAATGAAGCAAGTCGCTCAGACCTCATTAAATCATTAAAAGAAGCGAGAGAAGGTAAAAACCTCATTTCTTATACATCCGAAGAATGGGATAGTTATGTTAAGGAAACACTTGCTAAGATAAAGTAATTAATGAGGGAATTATCAATCAGTGTCAAAGCACAAGGACACATTAACGATTTATTACTATCAGAACCTAAACTTGTTAAAAAAATATTTAGCTTGATTGCTGATATTCAAAAACATCCATTTGAAGGAATTGGTAAACCAGAAGCATTAAAATATGATTTCGCTGGTTCTTGGTCAAGAAGAATATCCAATGAACATCGTTTAGTTTACGATATAACCGATGAAAAAATTATTATTATTCGATGTAAGGACCATTACGACGATAAATAATCCCCAAAAATAAAAAATACAAAATCAGGATAAAGACTATAAATAACAGTCCATAAGCCGCAAACAAAAGATATGTCAGAAATTCAAGAAGTAGAAGATAAGAGTAGAGCAAATTATGATGCCGATAATATACAAGTCCT
>JACMRQ010000335.1 GCA_014376355.1 Arcicella sp.
CTTCTCACTGATTCTGAGCAATCCCGGTCACAAGTGAAAAAGTCACAGCTTCACCCGGTCCATTTCCTGCTCCTTCAGTCGATGCAATAAAGTTCCCAATAAGTACTGTCCAATCAGGATCAGTATTCTTTTTCGGCTTCTTATTAATTCTATAGGCTAAGTGTCTAGATATGGAAGTTGTAGTAAAAATGATGCGCTTATCAGTATCTGTAAGTAAAGTGTTAAACAAAACTTCTTTCTCGTAATCAACTACCTTTTGATAAATGACATTACAATCGCTCTCAGTTTTGAGAAATACAACAAAGAAATTGATAAAATCTGTTAGGCTTGATTTACCAGCAGTTGACATATTAGTTGCTGAGATAACGTTTTTTACGCAAGAAGTTTGATTTTCAATTAAATAAACAACCCTAGTACTTGAGACGTCATGGTAAAGTTCCCCTTTAATGGCATTAAAGCTGTCACTAGAATCCGCAACTGCTTGTACTTTAGATGCAATTTGGGAAACTGAGCCGCCCAAATTTCCATCGTTATAATACTTGTCGAACAATTCATTATACAGCCATCCCACTTCATCGTATGGATTGGCATCATTTCCAGGTAAGGGCGTTAAATACCTTGCGGAAATTGATTTGACATTTTTAGAATTCGTAGTTTCATTGTCGGAGTTACAAGATACAAATCCTGTGCTCGCTATAATTAAAAAGGCAATAATTAGTGTGCATGAGTGTATATTTTTCATGTGGATTAATGTGTTAGAATGTTACTGATTACTTTTTTTTCATCAGTTCATTTAGCCCGGGATAATTGAACTAGGTTTTGGTTTTGCTCATAACAAAACCGTTTGAATTCAAGGCAAAACTAATTGCCCATTTCCCATCTCACAACACAACATGTCAGCCATTCCCGAATGTAAAATGTGCAATTCGGGAATTAACCATTAAAAAAACAATAGTAAAACACAAAATCTCAACACATTAGATTTTATAAAATATATTTTTAATTTATCCCTGTATTTACTACCTTTCTTAATTATTTGTTTTACTTTTATTCACAAAATATTCCAAATTATCTATAATTCTTTTACCTCTTTAATTGTATAAGTCCCCAATCCTTATAATGATTACAAAAAGAATCTTGCTATTTCTGGCACTCCTAATTTCGCAATGCATAAATGCACAAAATAACTATGGCGATATTTCAGATAGTCTATCGACTAAAAATTATAATTATTTAAGTCAAGCAGCCAACCGATCAGGAGATGACACTACTAAATCAAATAAATATGCTAAAGCATGGTTAGAAAAAGCTAAAAAGCAGAACAACTTTAAACAGTTAGCTTTAGCTTACAAAACGATAATGTATCAAGCAGATAAGAAATACCATATCAATTATGCAGATAGCATAATTAAGGTTGCTAAACTCACAAATGATAACTTAATAATTGGCAACGCCTTTCTCACCAAAGCAACAGTATATTATGGCAAAAAAGAGCTTAACAAGGCATTAGATAATTTTATTATTGCAGATAGTTATATCTCAAAGACAAACGACGAATATTCAATTTTCAAATTAAAATATGGCATTGCTCAAACCAAATCTTACCTTGGTTTCTTTGATGAAGCCATTAGTTTATTCAGAGAATGTATAGATTATTTTAAAGAAGAAAATGATAGAGCATACCTCAACTCATTACATTCATTAGGTTTATGTTACAATCGTATTGGAAATTATGCGTGGTGTACTGTTACAAACCAAACTGGCATAGACGAAGGAATTAGATTAAATAATCTTGAAATGCAACCTTATTTCATTCATTCAGAAGGGATTAATTTATGTGGAAAGAAAAATTATAGTGAAGCCATTGCTGTGTTAACTAAAATACTTCCAACTATACAAAACAATAAAGATTTTGCAAATGTATCTGTGGCGTACTTTTACATTGGTAAATCATATTGGTCATTAAATCAAAAAGAAAAAGCCATAAGCTACTTTAAAAAAGTGGATGAAATATTTAAAAACGAAAATTATATTCGTTACGACTTGCGCGAAGCGCATGAAAAACTCATCGATTATTACAAATTAAAAGGAAATACCAAATCACAACTCTTTTATATTAATCAACTCTTAAAAGTAGATAATAATCTTAGCCGAAATTATAAATACTTACTGCAAAAAGTAGTTAAAGAATATGATACAAAAGAACTTCTAAAATCCAAACAGGAAATTGAAAATGCTATGAAATCAAGAACAATAATGGCTTTTGGCATTATTTGTATATTAATTTCAATCATAACATTTTTAACGTATAAACACTTCAAAAACAAAAGACTTTTCAATGAAATAATGAAACGTAACACAAATTTGACGAGTGTTCCAGAACTTTCCTGCAAAACTGCATCACATGATATTAGTCAAGAAATAGAGCAAGGGATAATAAAAAAACTAGAAAAATTTGAAAATGACAAAAGGTATTTAGAAAAAGACATGAACCTAGCCAGAATGGCTGATTTATTAAATACAAATACAAAATATGTAACCAAAGTCATTGCTAATCACCGTAAAAAAGGAACTATACTATACATCGCAGATCTAAAAATAAACTACATCATAGAAAAACTCAAAACAGAAAGTAAATACCGAAACTATACCAACAAAGCCTTAGGTGATGAGGCTGGTTTTGGTTCCACCCAAAATTTTACGCGTGCCTTCAAAGAGCGAAACGGAATTTCGCCAACTTATTTTATTTATGAATTAAAAAAG
>JACMRQ010000336.1 GCA_014376355.1 Arcicella sp.
TAAAAGTTTTTTCATGAGATAAATAATTTATGGTAAGTGCTTGGATGTATTTACTCATGGCATGAGACTGGGTGTCCCCCTAACACGTAAATCATTGATAATGAAAAAATTGGAATAGTCATGCCATGAGTATTCTGCTAATTTAATTTGTCTAAGCACTTAACGATTAGAGGAATGAACAATTTAATTTTAAAGATAATAAAAACGTAAGGACTAAAGTAAGTTTGTAATATCTTTCTAAGTCTTAGATATTTTTTATTTTGCGAAAAAATGACCTTTCTATGTGCTTTTTAATAAAATTTATAACTTTATTAACTCTTCTTTATAATAATCATTTTCCTAAAATATCTCATGAAAATCATTTCAAAATTTGTTTATTTCGCACTACTTTATTTCTCTTTTTGTGCTATTTCAATAGCACAAAAAGAGAAATATATTCCTTTCAAAGTTATTGCTTTTTATACTGCTAAAAATGACAAAGGTCACATCAGTTTCGTGCATGAAGCAAATAAATGGTTTTCAAAGATGGCTCAACAACATGAATTTGAATATGATTCAACTGATAATTGGAACAACTTAAATAAGGCTTTTTTAACTTCCTATCAAGTTGTACTATTTTTAGATACTCGTCCCGAAGAAATGGCACAGCGAGCAGCTTTTCAAAAGTATATGGAAGGTGGAGGTTCTTGGATAGGATTTCATTTTGCTGGTTTTGCATTGTCCCAATCAACATATCCTGCAAATTGGGATTGGTATCATAATGAATTCTTAGGGTCTGGCGAATACAAAAGTAATACTTGGCGACCCACTTCTGCCATTTTGCGGGTGGAAGACTCAAAACATCCTACCACTGTTAATTTGCCTATAACCTTCAAGTCTTCTCCTAACGAATGGTATTGTTGGCAGAATGCTTTGAGAGAAAACCCTAACATTGAAATTTTGCTATCAATTGATTCAACCAGTTTTCCCTTAGGAACTGGACCAAAATCCAACGAAATTTGGCACAAAGGATATTTTCCAGTTGTTTGGACAAACAAGAAATATAAAATGTTATACGTCAATATGGGGCATAATGACATTGATTATGAGAGTAAAACCAATAAAGAATTGTCCTTCCAGTTTGATAAAGAGGAGCAAAATAGATTTATGTTGAATAGTCTGCTTTGGTTGGGTAATGCTAAAAAATGAAATTTTTATATAAAAATAATTCAAGAACATATTTTAATAAAAACCAGAAGAGGATAATATTTTGATAAATTTATTGAAACTTTAATCAATAATTCATTATCAATATACGTTTAACTTTAAACTCTTTTGTATTATTCCATGAAAACTCTATTTTTTTTAACCTTATTTTGTTTTTTTTCTACTTATACTGGATTTAGTCAAGTATATTCGGATTCTCTCATTATCAATATTCAGGGGTCTTTAGGGAAGTTGCAAAGTGAAAATGAAAATCTTAAAAGTAGGCTCGAAATGCAGAGCCGTTCTTTGACGGATATTTCTAAAAATCAATCGCTCAGTGACAGAACTAAGTGGGAAAAAATCAAATCAAATTTAATTAAAAGTACGGAAGTCTATAAAATTTTGAGTGATGATATTATTGATTTAAAATCTCAAGTGCTTAATCAAGATTATCAGGGATATATTAAAAAATTAAGTTCGGTTGAAAAAGGACCTTTAGGGTTTTCTTTTGAAGATGTCATTCTAAAAACTGCGCAAAGCAAAGCTATATTTAATAAGAAAGAGAAAAACGAACGCTTTATGAGTGTGCTAAAAAGTTTGAAAGATAGTCCTATTGTGGGCTTGATTCCGTATGCTTCTCAAGCAGTAAATCTTTCAACGGCAGCGGTAAATGTTGCGTATGCTTCGGGTATGCAAGATAAAAAAGTCAATTTTGATAAAATAAAGGAGTTTGAGAAGGAACTGCAACGCTACACAGGCTTTTATAATATGTTGGATAAAGCCAATTTAATGAATACCAATTCAAGTGGACAAACTGTCACTATGTTGGAAGCGTTGCAATTAGATGTGTTAGAAAAATTTAAAAAAGATGCCCAAAAAGTGGGCTATAATCCGAGAGATATTAGAAATGATGAAACTTTAGATGATTATTTTAACTATATGATTGGTGAATTTTCGCCTGATTATATGAAGAAAAGAATCACTGAAATTGAGAGTAAATATATGCAGAAAGATGGAAAAACTAATTTAGGGGAAATGCTGCAAATGGAGTTGGATATGCGTCATGTAAATAATAATTTAGATTACGTGCAGAGCCTTTGTAATCGTTTCATTGCAGTTCACGACCAATATTTTGACTTTGAAAACCGTTATTTTGATCAAGTAAAACAGGCAATAAATGTGGCAAAAGCGAATAACATCATTGAAGGGGTTGGCGAAAAACCTGCTCAAATGGTCTATGACGACTTAATGAAAGAGTTGGGAGCAAAGAAAAAGAAAAAAGATGCTGCCATTAAGTCGAGCATAAACATTAAAGAATTAAAAGATAAAATTGATTCGGTAGATATTTATAAAATTTTGTAACCCGATGCTTCTACATTGAATGAAATATTTTCATATAATGTAGAAGCATCGTTTTACAGTTCTTATATTTGCAAATGGAAAAACCGCCTTCTATTTATACTTCCCAATTTTGGTTACTATGCACAAGTAATTTCCTTTTCTCTGCCAGTTTTCAAATGATGATTCCAGAATTACCCGATTACCTAAAAAGTATGGGTGGCAAAGAATACATCGGATATATTATTGCTCTTTTTACCTTAACTGCTGGATTTGCAAGACCATTCTCTGGAAAATTAACGGATACCATTGGGAGAGTTCCTATTATGGCATTTGGTTCAATTGTTTGTTTTATTTGTGGAGGTATATATCCTTTTGTTCACACCATTTTTGGATTTTTATTGCTTAGGTTTCTACACGGATTTTCTACGGGTACAAAACCTACTGCAACGGCAGCGTATGTAGCCGATATTATTCCAGAAGATAGGAGGGGAGAAGCACAAGGAATGTTAGGGATATTTACGGCAACAGGAATGTCGATTGGTCCTACAATTGGTAGTTATTTAGTGATTTGGACATCGCTTAACTTTATGTTTTATACGTCTTCTGTCTTTGCTCTTGGTTCGATTTTGATTTTATTAAATATGAAAGAAACATTACTTGAAGACCAGAAAAAGCCTTTTTCTTTTAAATTATTAAAAATTAAATGGATAGATGTTTTTGAACCGAGAGTATTTCCTGCTTTTTTAGTCATGCTTTTAGTATCATTTTCTTCTGGTGTTTTACTCACACTCGTACCTGACCAAACTAAAATTTTGGGCATGACAAACAAGGGTATTTTCTTTACAATTTATACGATTTCCTCTTTAGCGGTAAGACTATTTTTCGCTAAAAGTTCGGATAAATATGGGCGAATTCCTATTTTGATGCTGTCTTCTGGCATCTTAATTTTTTCTATGGTTCTTTGTGTTTCAACCAATTCGATCTGGCTTTTTGTGTTGGGGGCGATATTGTTTGGATTCTCTTGGGGCTTTAACACACCAACTTTAATGGCTTGGACGGTTGATTTATCGCATGAAAATTATCGTGGTCGGGCAGTAGCAACAACTTATATTGCTCTCGAAGCAGGGATTGGAATTGGAGCGTTATTTGCAGGATATTTATACAAAGGAAAAATAGAAAATATGGCTATTCCTTATTATTTATCAGCTTTTTTGGCTTTTATTGCGTTGGTTTATTTGTGGAGATTTAAACGTAAAATTAGTCAAGAAGTAATACAGGTTTAAACGGATAAAATTTTAAAAATGTGTTTTTGTTGAAACCCTGTTGCGTAAAAACATTCTTCTAAACTTGGTATGATTTAAAACCCTTTAAACTCAGGCAATTTCTTTCCTAAAAAAGCCGAAACACCTTCCACAAAATCATTAGTTTTGCCTGCAATATCTTGATTAATCGCCTCCAATTCTAACATCTGCTCTAAGGTTGAATGATAAGACTGATTGAGAACTTTTTTGATTAAACCAATAGCTTGTGTTGCGGATTTGGCATACATTTTTGCGGTTTGAGTTACAACAAAATCTAATTCATTTGCAGGAACAACTTTACTTACTAATCCCAAGTCTAAACATTCTTTTGCCTCGACCATTCTACCCGTTGAAGCTAATTCAAAGGCTTTTTGCGAACCCAATAATCGGGGTAAAAAATACGATGAACCAGCATCAATTATTAACCCAATACTGACAAAAATCTGAGACATTCGGGCGGTTTCAGATGCAATAATTACATCACAAGCCAAAGCCAATGAACAACCCGCACCAGCAGCTATTCCATTCAATCTACAAATGACTGGTTTTGCTAAGTTTCTGATTGACAGTATCATAGGGTTGTATCCGATGCGTAGTGAATCTCCTAAACTCGTTGTATTACTCATGCCATTCTTTAAATCTGCCCCAGAACAAAAGGCTTTATCACCCATACCCGTGAGAACAACTACACGCACAGAAGCATCATTTCCCGCTTGCATAAAAGCCTTTATAATTTCTTGAATTAAAACTGGATTAAGGGCATTGTAAACCTCTGGACGATTGAGCGTAATGGTACAAATTCCTCCCTTTATTTCGTAGATTAAATGATTAAACATAATTATTATATTGATGATTTTAAAAGAAAATGTCACTAAAAAGTATTACAGATAGACTCACAATTAACCCCAGAAAAGACCCAGCAATTATTTGTGCAGGCGTATGAACTCTCAAATGTAAACGTGCAGATAATAAGAAACCTGCTACTAAAATTACCCCCAAGATTGGATAAAAAAGCTGATTACTTTCATATTTGATAGCAATGCCAATGAACGCCCCTAACATTCCGCTAATACCAACAGCATGGGCGGAGATTTTCCAATATAAACTGATTACTGCAACGCAACCAATTGAAAATGCAATCCCTGTCATAATTAAAGTAATCTCGGGAAATTGCTTTAATTTCATCGTAAAGAAAGTTGCTACAAAAGTATAAATTGCCAATGTTACTAAATACGGAATTCGTCTATCAGCAAGCGTTTCCATTTTTAAATCACCCACAAAACCAAACCGATGGAGGGCATAAATACTGAAAACTGGAAGGACAAAGGTTTGAAGAAAAATTAACAACAAAAGCCCCATTTTTAGGCTCATCATACCCACTCGGGCAGAACTATTGAACATTTCCAAATTCTGAATAGACTCAGGAGCAAGATAAAAAAGGATCCCGAAAATGACGGTTGGCATCAATAAGGGATGTAATACAGCGGAAAGTATCTGTGCAAATCGAGTAGTCAAGGTTGATTCAATTATCAGTGAACAATTAACAATTATTAATTTATCACAAATTACATAAAAAATAATTACCAGAATCTATTCATAAAATAAATACTGGTAATTTCTGAATGTTAATCGATAGCTGAAATTTGTTAATTGATTTCAAAGTTGCTTTCTCAAACGTGCCACAGGAATATTTAATTGTTCTCGATATTTAGCAACTGTTCTTCGGGCAATATTATAACCTTTTTGATTCAAATATTTTTCTAATTTATCATCCGACAATGGACTTTTCTTTGGCTCATTATCTATTAATTCTTTCAACATATTTTTTACTTCACGACTCGAAACATCTTCGCCAGAATCTGTAGCAATTCCTTCCGAGAAAAAATATTTTAAAGGATATAAACCAAATTCAGTTTGAACAGATTTACTACTTGCAACCCTTGAAACGGTAGAAATATCCATCTCAATTTGTGTGGCAATATCTTTCAATATCATTGGTTTTAATTTTGCTTCATCACCCGTCAAAAAGAAATCTTTCTGATAATCCAAAATAGAATTCATCGTTCTTAATAAGGTGTTTTGACGCTGTTTGATAGCATCAATAAACCATTTTGCAGAATCTAATTTCTGCTTTATGAATGTTACAGTTTCTTTAATAATACGATTATTTTTGTCAGATTTATCGTAAGTATCCAGCATCTCATGGAAAGAATGGCTCACACGTAATTCTGGAGCATTTTTTGAGTTTAACGAGAGTTCCAGTTTTCCATTATTATTGAATAATAAATAGTCAGGCATTAAATACTGAATCACCATGCCATCCTCTTCCGCTGAACCTGGTTTTGGATTTAATTTCGTGATGACATTAACGGCTTGCTTCATGGCTTCATCATCAACACTCAAACGTTTCTGAATTTTTTCGTAATGTTTTTTTGCAAATTCATCAAAGTTATCTGCAATGATTTTGATGGCATTCTGTACTCCCATATCCTCAGAATTTTTTCTGTCTAATTGTATTAGGAGACATTCTTGCAAATCACGAGCAGCAATTCCAACGGGGTCAAAGGTCTGAATTTGCTTCAATATAGCCTCCACGTCTTCTACTGTTGTGTAGATACCTTGGGTAAAAGCTAAGTCATTAACAATAGCCTGTAAAGGGCGACGCACGTATCCATCTGTCTCGATTGAGCCAATCAACTGTTTTCCTATAATTTCTTGTTGTCCTTCTAATCGTAGAAAACCTAATTGTGATATTAAAAGGTCGGTAAGACTCGTAATCATGGCAATTGGCATCTCTTTTTCATCATCATCTCCGTTACCATCGCCTTGCATTTTATAGCCGTTATGATCATCGTGTAAATAAGACTCAATATCTATTTCACGGTCATTATAATCTCCAAATTCATCATTGGCATAATCCCCAAATTCATTATCGTATTCATCACGTTCCTTCAAGTCATTTTCCATTTCCGTACCTTCCTCAAGGGCGGGATTGACTTCGAGTTCTTCCTCGATTCTTGCAGATAGTTCAAATGTCGGAATTTGTAGTAATTTAATGAATTGAATCTGTTGAGGGGACAATCTTTGTTGTTGTGATTGATTTAAGGAAAGTTTTTGCATAATTTTAGGCAGAAATGTAATATTGAAAGATTTAGGGCGGTATTTTAATTGCGAAAATATGTTTAAATATCGTAGGCTACAAACATCTTGCCAAATGTATAAATAATTATTTTATAATGTATATATTTTTTATTTTTATAATTTAAATATTTTATAATTATCTATATATCAATATTTTAAAATTTAATTTATTTTTATAAAAATATCAAAAATTTTAAAATAGATAATTTAAAATGATAGTTAATTATCTATTTAGTCCGAATGATTTGACTATTTTTATTAATCGAAAGAAGGTAAATTTCATTCGAATATTAAGCGAAAAGTATGTTGAAAAGGTACAATTGTAAATAAGGATAAAATGAGAGGATTTGGAATACTGAGTTACCCGAATAAATTTTTATATGATAACAAATGAAAACTTGGTAATTTTGGGAAATTAATGAATAGGGGGAAATTTTACTCAGATTTCACGACTGTTCACATTCACTCATTAGTATATTTATAAGAATGCAAATCAAACAAATTTTAGCGGAGGCTGCCGTTGGTAGCGAAATAATAGTTAAAGGTTGGGTTAGAACCAAGCGTGTTCAACCCAATGTAATTTTTATAAACATCAATGATGGGTCAGTTATCCACAATATTCAAGTCGTTGCAGAACCTGGATTAATTAATGAAGAAACCTTGAAATTGATTACTACAGGTTCATGTATTGCAGTTTCTGGCATTTTGAATGAATCGAAAGGTTCGGGACAACGAGTGGAATTGCAAGTAAAAACTATTCAAGTTTACGGAACTGCCGACCCAGAAAAATATCCTTTACAACCTAAAAAACACAGTTTAGAGTTCTTGCGTGAAATTGCCCATCTTCGCCCTCGGACGAATACATTTTCGGCAATTCTCAGAATTCGTCACGCCTTGGCGTTTGCCATTCATAACTATTTTAATGATAACGGTTTCTTTTACCTACATACGCCCATCATCACGGGGTCGGATGCGGAAGGAGCTGGTGAGATGTTCAGAGTTTCAACTCTTGACCCAAAAAGTCCTCCTTTGAACGAAGATGGTACAATAAATTATAAAGAAGATTTCTTCGGGAAAGAGACAAATTTAACCGTTTCTGGTCAATTGGAGGGAGAATTAGGAGCGATGGCTTTATCTAAAATCTATACTTTTGGACCAACTTTTCGTGCAGAGAATTCAAATACAGCTCGCCATTTAGCGGAATTTTGGATGATAGAACCAGAAGTTGCATTTTATGAATTAGAAGATAATATGGCATTGGCAGAGGATTTTACGAAATACGTAATTCGTTACGCCATCGAGAATTGTGCGGATGACTTGGCTTTCTTGGAAAATCGTCTGAAAGAAGAAGAAAAAACGAAGAAAGTTGAAGAACGTTCGGAATTAGATTTAATTCAAAAATTGAATTTTGTCGTTGATAATGAGTATGTTAAATTGACTTATACCGAAGCAATTAAAATTTTGGTTTCATCAAAACGACATAAAGAAGGGAAATTTCAATATCCAGTTGAATGGGGAATAGATTTACAGTCAGAACACGAACGTTATTTAGTTGAAAAACATTTTAAAAAGCCTGTTATTTTGACTAATTATCCGAAAGATATTAAGGCATTTTACATGAAATTGGATGAAGATGGAACCACTGTGAGAGCAATGGACGTGCTTTTCCCAGGAATTGGTGAAATTATTGGCGGTTCACAAAGAGAAGATAATTATGAGAAATTATTGGAACGTTCAAAAGCGGTAGGCATCCATGAAGATACGATTTGGTGGTATTTAGAAACCCGTCAGTTTGGCACAGCTCCGCATTCAGGTTTCGGAATTGGTTTTGAGCGTTTAGTAATGTTCGTAACGGGTATGACCAATATTCGTGACGTAATTCCTTTTCCAAGAACTCCAAAATCGGCTGATTTTTAATGTGTAAAAGACTCATGGCATGAAACTGGGCGTTCCCCTAAATCATGCCATGAGTAAACTTATACTATTATTTAACTTAATTTCATCATGAAAAAACTATTATTTCTTCTCACATTTTTAGGTTTTTTTCAAACAGTTTTTGCTGAAACCGAAGATGAAAAAGCTGTTAAGGCGGTAGTTGTTCAACTGTTTGAAGGTATGCAAAAACATGATTCCACAATGATTAGGGCGTGTTTTCATCCTTCTGCCCGAATGCAATCCATTGGAATTAATCGAAAAACTGGCAATATCGAAATGACTACTGAAAATTCAATTGATGGTTTTGTTAAATCAATCGGTAGCCTTCCAGCAACAAGCAAAATTGAAGAAAGAGTTTTGAATTATGAAATTAGGCTGGATGCTCAAATGGCAACAGCATGGACTCCTTATGAATTTTATGTGAATGAAAAACGTAGTCATTGTGGAGTTGATGCATTTCAATTTTTCAAAACTGAGAAAGGTTGGAAGATTACAACAATTGCTGATACTCGAAGAAAATGTGATTGATTTAGTTTTGTAAAAGACCTATGACATGACTAATGAGGTTATAAATAGTTAGTCATGCCATGCGTAAAATATTATCCCTGACTTTTCCTCTCCATTTCCACAACTTCTACATCAAATATTCTCTTACCATCAACTTTTAAACGAATTGCCGTTTGAACAGTATGAAATCCGTGCGTTCCTGCAGCCCCTGGATTGATAAAAAGCATTTTATCTCGATTCAAATCACGTTTCACTTGTAAGATATGAGAATGTCCACACACAAAAATATCAGGTTTTTGAATCGAAAAACATGCTAAGGCATCGGGTTTATATTTAGAAGGAGCTCCAGCAATGTGCGTCATACCTACGATGAGATCTTCACATTGGAAATGACTAATCTTTGGATAAATTTGTCGAACTGTCATATCGTCAATATTGCCATAAACACCTTTAATTGGCTTAATCGCTTCCAAAGTATCTGATAATGAGACATTTCCCCAATCACCTCCGTGCCAAATTTGGTCGCACCATTCAACGTGTTCCATCAAGCGTTTATCAAGAAAACTGTGGGTATCAGAAATAATTAATATTTTTTGCATTTAAAAGATTGGATTGACGTATAACACACCCGTTTTTAAAACAAATTTAGGCTCAATTCGTTTAAACTTCAAAATTGATATTCTAAAAAAATAACAAATCCATGCTTGTTAAACCTTTCGAAATTACGCTTTATCATAAATTACGCTTGTTTTTTAAGGAACAAGGTTTTGTCTTGATGGCTGATAAAAAACAATTTCGGAAAGTTACGCCAACAGGTTTTCAAAATGTTATTTTTACTGCAACTTCTTATGATGATGAAATTTGGTTGGAAGTAAATTTTGGTTGTAGGAATAATCAAGTAGAACAGATTGCTCAACAATTTATAGGAAATACCCGTGATTTTTGGAGTGAATCCAACACGATTGTTGTTTCAATTGGGAAATATAATGATGCCAAATATTTTAGATATAAAATCATGACGGAACCCGATATTGAGGACGTTTGTGATATTATAAAAGACTTTTTGATTACACAAGGTTTCCCTTTTCTAAATCAATCCGACAATCTTTTAGTATTGAATGATATTTTCAATAAATATCCAAAAAAGCCTTGTAAATACCTATATAACCAAGTTCATCGTAGTTTTAAGGGTATTATAACTGCCAAATTGATTCATGAAGAAAAATTTTTGGATTTAACAGACAAACACCGACAAAACCTGATTCGCATCGGAGCAACACACGAAGATCTGCTAACTTTTGAACGTTTGCTTAGTTTCTTGTTATATCATTCTCCAAATTAATCTATGCTTTTTTTATCAACCAGAATATTGTTAAATTGCGGTTGAAATGCCTTTCAGAAAACTCATATTTATTTTTTATCTATTTTGCAGTTGTTCAATAGGAGCAATTGCCCAACTTCGCTTTGAACGCATAGGAAATAAGCAAGGTCTTTCACAGAGTACAATTCTCAAAATTTTTCAGGATAAAAAAGGCTTTATTTGGTTCGCCACTCGTGACGGACTCAATAAATATGATGGCTATAATTTTACTATTTATCGTCATGTTTTTAATAATCCTAATTCTTTAAGTAGCAGTAATATTTCGTGTATTACTGAAGACTACGATGGAAATTTATGGATTGGAACGGCAGATGGAGGCGTAAATAAAATGGATAAAGATTCTGGAAATTTTATTCATTTTAGGCAGACAGATGATAGAATGGACATTTCGAAGTTGAATATTTCCTCAATAACGGTTTCAAAAAATAACCAAATTTGGGCTGCCTCTTATAAAAATGGACTCATAAATTTTGATAATAATCATAAGACCATAAAATGGAAAGTCTTTGAAACTAAGCCAATTTCGATAACATCCATTTCTCAAATTTATCAAGATACGAACGAAAATTTATGGTTAGGGGGCAATTTTGGCTCTTTCATACAAATATCAAAAGACGGAAAGGTTCATTTTTTTAAAATTGATAATAATTTACCCTCAAAAAAAAATCATATTTCTTGTTTTTTTAAAGATAACAATGGAAATATTTTGGTGGGGACACGGGGAAATGGCTTGTACAAGATTGATTTAACTACGCAAAAAATCACCCAAATTCTTTATAATCCATCCCAAATAGACCGTGATAATCTAATTATGTCCTTGGCTTACGACCAAGAGGGTACCCTTTGGGTGGGAACAGATAGCGGAGTGATTTTAATTAAGCGTGGAGATTTCAAAAAACCAATTCATCTACAAGCAAATCCAGATTCAGAAATGGGTTTGAGTTCTCACGCAATTCAAGGTATATTGGTAGATAGAGACGATAATGTTTGGATTGGAACGTGGGAAGCGGGCTTGAATGTGCATTTTAGAAATCGCAACAAATTCATGCTCTACCACCATATTATTAATGCAGATCAGAGTCTTTTGCGGGATAAAGTTACTTCAATTGCCTGTGAGGACGAAAATAAGGTTTGGGTGGGTAGTAATAACGGCTTAACCTTGTTGGATAGAAAGAAAAATTTATATACACATTTTGTAAACGACCCATCCAGTTCGACAGTTCATAACAATAATGATATAAATTTTCTACATAAAGATAAGGACGGAGATTTAGCCATATTAACATGGGGTGTTGGGTTGAGGATTTTGAAAAAAGGAACCTCCACTTTCTTGAATTATCGTTATAATAATGGAATATATTCCCCAAATCTAACGTGTGTTCAAACATCAAATATTCCGAACAAATTGTGGATTGGAACGCAAGATTCTGGCATTTTGTCTTTTGATAAAATAACTGGAAAATTTACGCCAATTCAATACTTAAATCGTAAAGGTGTTTTATCAGAAATTCACATTAATTCTATTTTGGAAGATAGTAATGGTTATTTGTGGATTGGTTCATATAATAGTGGAACGTTTAGATATAATCCCAGAAACTATCAAATTAGTCATTTTGAGCCATCTGATAAGGTTGGAAGCATAAAAGGCAATCACGTTTTTCAAATTTTTGAAGACTCCCAAAAACGTATTTGGATGGCTACTAACGGAGGAGGTTTATGCTTATTTCAACCAAAAACCCTTACTTTTAAAAATTGGATAATGTCTGACGGACTACCAAATAATACGATTAAAAGTGTTTTGGAGGATAAACATCACAATTTGTGGCTTGCAACCAATGATGGGCTTTCCAATTTTATTATTAAAAGTAATTCTTTTAAAAACTACTCCCAAGCGGACGGGTTGCAGGGGGCTGAATTTCTAATAAATGCTTATGCCCAAAATAAAAATGGTGAAATGTTTTTTGGGGGAACGGGTGGAATGAATGTGTTTCACCCCGATAGCCTAAAAGAAAGCAATAAAGTGCCTCCCGTTTATATTACGGGCATTAAACTATTCAATAAATCTATTGTTGCAGGACAAAAAGACTCACCGATTCAAAAAGACATTTTGGCAACCGAAGAACTCATTTTTCAAGCGAACCAGAATGTTTTTTCCCTTGAATTTACAGCCCTCGATTTTGAATCTCTGAAAAATAATCAATACGCCTACATCTTGGAAGGGTTTGATAATGAGTGGCAAAATGTGGGCACTCAGAGAATTGCAAGTTATACCAATTTGAATGCTGGAGAATATATTTTTAGGGTTAAGGCCAGTAATAATGATGGTGTTTGGAATCCGCAACAGGCAACTATGAAAATCATTATTTTGCCTCCGTGGTATAAAACTTGGTGGGCTTATTGGATATACGGAGGCTTGATTATTGGGAGTATTTATGCACTCCGAAAAGTAATTCAAGTCCGGGAACGTTTTAAATCTGATCTTAAATTACAAGAAGGAGAAAATCAACAAATACAGGCATTAGACCAATTAAAAACCAATTTTTTTACCAATATTTCTCATGAATTTAGAACTCCTTTAACTCTGATTATTAGTCCATTAGAGAAATATTTGTCGCAAAATAATGATTTAACAAACCAACAACGGAAAAGAGCAGAATCCATTTATAGAAATGCAAAACAACTGCAAAAGCTCATTAATCAATTGCTTGATTTATCTAAATTAGAAGCAGGCAGACTTTTTCCCGAAATAACGCAAAGCGACATTATTGAATTTGCAGAAAAAATAACGAATTCATTTCAAGATTTGGCGGAACAAAAAAATATTTATCTTCAATTTCAGTCTTCGCAAAGTTATTTAATGGCTTATTTTGATGGTGATATTGTCGAGAAAATTCTCACTAATTTGCTTTCAAATGCTTTTAAATTTTCAAAAGAAGGTGGAAAAATTAAGGTTGAATTAGCGGTTAATTTATCTGATAGTCAGCAAGTTATTATTAAAGTTATTGATACAGGAATTGGAATAGCTTCTGAGAATTTACAAAATGTTTTTAATCGTTTCTATCAAGTTCAAGATAGAAATCAACCACAAGTTATTGGTACGGGTGTGGGCTTGGCTCTATGCAAAGAATTGGTGGAATTACATCGAGGAGAAATTTTAGTGAGTAGTAAATTAGGAGAGGGAACAACTTTTTCTGTTTATCTTCCCATCTCGAAAAATGCTTTTGAAGTTCAATGGATTGTGGAAGGCGTTAATATTGGTGAAAATAAAGACTTGCCAATAAAAAAACTGTCACAAACTGTTGATAATCAGAATATCAAGGTAATTGATAAACAAAAACAAGTGCTTTTAATTGCAGAAGATAATGAAGATTTAAGGGAATATATTAAAGAAATTTTCATCAATGACTTTCAAATTATTGAAGCAGATAATGGTATTTATGCGTTGAAACTTGCCCAAGAGAATCTGCCAGATTTGATTATTTCAGATTGGCTGATGCCTTTGATGACAGGAGTAGAACTTTGCGAAAATATTAAAATTAATGCCAAAACGAGTCATATTCCTGTGATAATCTTGACCTCAAAAAGTAGCAATGAAAGTAAAATTATGGGCTTAGAAACGGGGGCGGATGATTATATTACAAAACCATTCAACGCTAATTTGTTGGAAGTAAGAGTGAAAAATATTTTAGAAAATCGGAAAAAACTTCGTGAATTATTTAATCACTTTCCCAAAATAAAAACTAAAGAAATTGTACTTAATTCAACTGATGAGCATTTTTTAGAGCGTGCTATTAAAATTGTGGAAGAAAATATAAGTAATGTTAATCTTGATATTGCTTTGTTGGAAGAAGAATTAAAAATGAGTAATATGCAGATATATCGTAAATTAAAAAGTTTAACGAACCTCTCTGGAAATGAGTTTATCAAAAATATTCGTTTGAAAAAAGCAGTGCAATTATTAGAAAGTGAAAATTATAATGTCTCAGAAATTGCTTATAAAGTGGGGTTCAATGACCCTTCTTATTTTACAAGAATGTTTAAAAAACAATACGGAAAAACTCCTTCTGAGTATTTTGAGAAGAATTTTGAAGTGAAAAATAATTAATAACAATCCAAAATATTTTGAAAAAATCAATCCTTATTATCGTCCTAAGTTTTAAAATTTTATTGCCAATTTTCGGTCAAAATCATGACCACGATTCCACTTTTCATAAGGCTTCAATTGCTCATTATATTATTCCTGCTGTACTTATTGGCAGTGGAATAGCCATTAATAATCAAGATTTTAAAAATAAACAAGTTACTTGGTACAACCAAAATTATAAAGATTTTAGCACAAAAGCTGACGATTTCCTTCAATTGGCTCCCCATGCCGCTGTTTTTGGCTTAGACTGGATTGGGATTAAAAGTAAGCATGATTTTAGGGATAAAGTCGGTTTAATGTTTACTGGAGGAGTCATCATGTTAGGAACTGTAACCGCCTTGAAATCAGCCACTCATCAACTTCGACCCGACGGTTCGGCGGATAATTCTTTTCCTTCTGGACATACTGCTAATGCTTTTTTCGGAGCTACCGTTTTGGCAAAAGAATATGCTGATAAAAGCATCTTAATTGCCATTGGAGGTTATTCTGTGGCAACGGCAACGGGGGCGTTGAGAATTTTAAACAACCGTCATTGGGCATCAGATGTGCTTGTGGGTGCAGGAATTGGGATAATTTCTGGCGAAGTTGCTTATATTATTTATCCTTGGTTGAAAGAAAAATTAGGTGGAAAAGAGGGAAGTAAAAAGGTGGTTTTCGTGCCTACTTACGATGGCAATACCATGGGAGCGAATTTAGTAATTGGTTTTTAAGTAATTATTAATCAATTTTTTGTAAAGAAACGCTTATCTTCATGCCTTGAGTAATTTCTATCAAAATAAATATTATTTTAAATTGTAACCACTATAAGAATATGAACAGAATGTATTTCCTCTTTTTAGCTATCGTTGGATTAGCTTTTATTATTAACATTTTTTTTTGTACGAATAATAAGTACAGTCATGACATAGCCATTGGTCCCGTCTATCAAGTAATAGTTACCATTCCCATTTTTATTGTGAGTGCTACTATTTTCTTTTTCATGCAAAATACCGACTTAGGTATTAGTTATCGTAATCTGTTTTTGTTTTTACCCTTTATTTTGGAAATTTTAATTATTGTATTTGCATTAAACATAGAGATACTCAGTATTTTTAAAGCAGATTCAAATGGTTTTATGTTTAGAACTTATGTTTATTCAATTGGATTGGCAACCATTGTTGTGGGATTATTCAATTGGACATTAGTGAAGATTTTTTAATGATAAATTGATACAAAACAAAAATGGTCTTCTGGAAATTTCCAGAAGACCATTTTTGATGATTTTACGCTACTTACTTAACTGTAAAACCTACTTTGGTTTTATCCCACATCATCATAACTTGCCCAGAATTATCCGCTTTAATAGTGAAACGTTCAGTCATTTCATTGGATTCAGATTTAGCAGCTACACGCAAAACATCGTCAGCTTCTTTATAACTGTATGCACCCCATTGTTTAGCAGTTTTATTGAAAATAATTGTCCACTCTTTCTCTCCTGGAATTGAAAAGAGAGCGTATTTACCTGCTTTCAAGGCTTTTCCGTTAATCATTACGTTTTTACTTACTTCAAAAGTTGTAGCATCGTTTGCACCTGTACGCCATACTTTTCCATAGGGGGCAAGGTCACCTGCCCATACATTACGACCTTTCACGGCTGGTTGGTGATAATTAATTGTTAAAGATGTGCCATTTGCAAGGGTTGCTTTTGCTTCCGCAGGAGGTGAAGGCATTTTTGCTTTTTCTTTGCTCATATCGTGTTGAGCATTGCTTATAAAAGAAGTGGTGGCAAATATTGCCAATAAAAGTAATTTTTTCATTTTTGTAATTTAGATTTTGTGGGATAATTTATTTTCCTAACCGTATAACGAAAAATTAATATAGAAGTTTCAATTCAGCCTAAAAATAGAATGCCTCCAAATGATAAATTGAAGGCATTCTATTTTATTGTTACACTGTTTTCTAAACTGTGTATTAAAATTTTAAGCTATTTTAATTAAAGAAATCTTTCATTTTTTCAAAGAAATTTTTATCGTTTTTATTAGGCTTTGGCTCAAAATTGGGAGAAATTCTCATTTTTTCCAACATCTCAGTTTCTTCTTTTGAAAGCACTTTGGGAGTCCATAAATTCACGTGGATAAGTTCATCACCTACACCATAACCATTCAATTCCTTGATTCCTTTACCTTTCAAACGAAGGATTTTACCTGCTTGTGTGCCTGGTTCAATCGTGATTCGGGCTTTACCACCAATGGTTGGCACTTCAACGGCTGTGCCCAGAGCAGCATCAGCAAAGTTTAGATATAGGTCAAAAATTACGTTTGTACCATCTCTGTGCAATACTTCGTCTGGTTCTTCTTCAATAATTATCAATAAATCTCCAGCAACACCTCCACGTGGTGGAACATTTCCTTTACTCGACATTGATAATTGCATACTATCGGAAACACCCGCAGGAATTTTGATTGGGATAATTTCTTCTTCTAACAAACGACCTTCGCCAAAACAAACGTCGCAGCGAGTTTTTACCTGTTTGCCTTCGCCGCTACAAGTTGGGCAAACTGCCGTTGTTACCATTTGTCCTAACATGGTTTGCTGCACTCGGCGAACTTGACCCGCACCACCACAAGTTTGACAGGTGCTTAATTCTGTGCCATTTTTCGCACCATTACCCGTGCAGGCTTTGCAGGTTACATGACGCTTAACTTTTATTTTTTTCTCAACGCCATTGGCAACTTCTTCGAGATTGAGTTTAAGTTTTATTCTAAGGTCGGTACCTTTTCTCATTCTACGTTGCTGCTGACCACCGCCACCACCAAACATATTTCCGAATGGGCTTTCGTCTCCTCCGCCAAAAATATTTCCAAATTGACTAAAAATATCTTCCATATTCATTCCCTGACCACCATAGCCACCGCCCCCACCAGAAGCACCACCCATGCCAGCGTGTCCGTAGCGGTCATATTGTGCTTTTTTCTTGGCGTCCGAAAGAACTTCATATGCCTCAGCAGCCTCCTTAAATTTCTCTTCAGCAGGCTTGTCTCCTTGATTTTTATCAGGGTGATATTTGATTGCCATCTTGCGATAGGCTTTTTTTATTTCGTCTTCCGAAGCGGATTTTGTAATCTCTAAAACTTCGTAATAATCTCTTTTTGCCATTTTAAATATAGGGGTTAGGGATTAAGTAATTGAATAATTTTAAGACAATATTTATTTCATTTCTACTATTATCTGTCTAAATTTTCAATAACCAAACTTCCTATTAATCCAATCACTAATAACTAATTTGCAACTACAACTTTCGCAAAGCGAATTACTTTATCGTTTAAAAAATATCCTTTTTCTACTACATCAAAAACCTTACCTTTATCAGCTTCAGTTGGAGCGGGAAATTGAGTGATTGCTTCGTGTAAGTCTGCGTTAAAAACCTGTCCTTTAGCATCCATTGATTTCAAGCCTTTTGTTGATAAAGTGTTGTATAATTTATTAAATATCAAATGTATACCTTCTGAAATTTCACCTTCTGGGGCATTTGCTGTTGCCCGTTCAATATCATCAATTACAGGAATAATATCTACTATAACTCTCTCAGATGCCGATTGAATCATTTCAAATTTTTCTTTGGCAGTACGTTTACGAAAATTATCAAAATCAGAATATAATCTTAAATATTTATCTTTCAGTTCGTATAATTCAGTTTGCAATTTTTCTACTTCCGATAATTGGGGTACTTCTTCTGTCGGAGTTTCAACTGTATTTTCTGAAATATTGTCAGTATCTTGAAGAATCTCTTGTTCCTCTACCTGCAATTCGTCTTTATTTTCCATTTTAAATGCCTTTTTCGCTTTATTTTTATAATCTTCTATTATGTTCAAAAGTTTTGCCATTTGGTTTTTATCTGTCAGATTGACAGGCTTTAATCTGCAAAATTAGTTCTAAGTGGGCAGTATTCAGTTATGTTAGGCAATTTTAATTATTTTTGACAATCTCGCTTTTCAATGCAATAGTCCATTCTTCAAACAACTTTTTTTCAATTTCACAGGCTTTCTGTGCGTGGGTTTCCCAATTGGGCGAGAATTTCTTTAATTGTTCAATCATTTCTGCCAAATGTCCTTCTTCTTCTATAATGATTGACTTCACATTCACTTTTGAGTTTGCTTCATCAAGGGCATTTTGGTAAATCGGATAAAGTTCGTCTGCTCGCACTTCAATTGAGTAGGTTACCAATAAATAAGCAGCATATCTTAACGCTTCTCCTGATAATTTCAATGTTTGCTTTAAGTACCTGCATGCTTGAATATCAAGGCTATGCAAATAAGTATAACTGGCAAAAGGAGCAACTAAATAGGGATTCTCATATGTAGGGAAATTATCTAAATTCGCTACTTTTTGTATTTGCTTTTTCAAGTAAAAAGCGTGTCGAGCTTCTTCACAAGCATGTTTCAAAATAAGAAATGAAACCTTTGTTTTATGTTCAGAGGCAGAGATTTTTCTTGCCCCTGTATTTTCCATCAGCGACAAAGTATTTAAAAATCGAGCGTGGAGTTGATTGTCCGCAATGATGCTTTGAAATATTTTTTGTAAATTCATTATCAAAAGTAATTCTATGTTTTCGATTGATTTTTCTCATCTTAGATTATTTAAAAACTTTATTTATATTATGCAATTATGTTACGTGAAATACTCAATCGAAGAATTAGAACAAGTGCGAGAAATTTTTCTTGAATATGCAGATTTTTTGCAAGTTGATTTATGCTTTCAGAATTTTGAAAAAGAATTACAGACCTTACACCAAGTCTATTTTCCACCGTTGGGCTGTATAATTTTAGCGATGGATGAAAAAAAAGTGGTCGGTTGTATAGCTTTAAAACCAATAGGAGGGGATATTTGTGAAATGAAACGTCTGTACGTTAGACCCGCTGCCAGAGGTAAAGCATTAGGGAATCAATTGGTGCAGGAAATAATTCTTTTTGCCAAAGGAGCTGGGTATAAAACCATGAAATTAGATACGCTAACTACTTTGCAGTCTGCCATAAAATTATACCGTTCAAAAGGATTCGTAGAGACTGACGCTTATGTTTATAATCCTTTAGCCGAAGTTGTTTATCTACAATTAAGTCTTTGATATTGAATAGGATAGAATAAAAAAAAGTGCCAAATGTATTCCTTTATTAAACAAAAAACATTACATATTGTAGTATGAAATATCCAATTTTATTGAAAATTGCCACAGTTATTGTGATTTTAAGTTGTTGTTCTTGGGGCTTTCTCGCCCATAAAACAATTCATCAACTTGCCATTTATTCACTCCCTAAAAAACTTCAAATCTTCTTTTTTAAAAATGTTGATTATTTGGTTTATAATTCTGTTCGCCCAGATGTTAGACGCAAAGACGACCCAAGTGAAGCAACAAAACATTTTATTGATATGGATGCGCCTATTTTTGGAAAAACGCCTTTAGATTCAATTCCAAAAACGTGGAAAAGTGCAGTAAAAAAATATTCAGTTGATACCCTCAAAAAATATGGAACTGTGCCTTGGGAAGTCATAAAATTGCAAGAAAAATTAACAAATGCGTTCCGTAATAAATCGAAAGATAGTATTTTATATTATGCTGCCGATTTGGGACATTATATTTCCGATGCTCACGTTCCCTTGCATACAACAATTAATTATGACGGTCAATTGAGTAATCAAAGAGGTTTACATTCGCTTTGGGAAAGTACGGTTCCAGAAATGAACCTTGAAAGCTATAACCTTTACCAAGACCATAAAGCACACTATTTGAAAGACCCTTTAGCTGTTATTTGGACAAAATTAGGTGAATCAAATGTGATGTTAAAAAGAGTACTTTCTGATGAAATAAGTGCTTCGGAAGGCTTCACAGACGATCGGAAATTTAAACGCTCTGAACGATTTGGAGCAATAAGAAAAAACTATTCGGGCGAATTTGCTAAGGCTTATGCTGTGAAATTAGAAAATACGGTGAATAACAGAATGTTAGAGGCTGTTAAAACGGTTTCGGACTTTTGGTTCACGGCTTGGATGGATGCAGGTTGCCCAAATTTGTCTGATTTACTGGTAATTAGCGATGAGGACAAAAATAAATTAAAGTCCGAAAAGAAAATTTGGAAAAATAATGAGTTGATAAAAAATGGACTTTTACA
>JACMRQ010000337.1 GCA_014376355.1 Arcicella sp.
ATCTGTGGTTTGGAAATTACAGTCAATGAAAATAATGAAATCCTGACCATCAACGGCGACAAAAAAGACCCTTTTTCTCGTGGACATATCTGTCCTAAAGCCGTTGGATTGAAAGATATTTATTTAGATAAAAACCGATTAAAACAACCCGTAAGACGAACTGAAACTGGGTGGGAAACCATTTCTTGGAATGAGGCTTTTGATGAAGTAGCTTCAAAGCTAAAATCAATTCAAAATCAACATGGCAAAAATACTGTGGGAGTTTATCAGGGTAATCCTTCGGTGCATAATTCTGGAACGTTGTTGACGGCTCCTGCATTTTTAAGGGCTCTGGGAACTAAAAACCGTTTTTCGGCCACTTCCGCTGACCAACTACCTCACCATTTTGTGGCTTGGCAAATGTTTGGACATCCGCTTTTGTTGCCTATTCCTGATATTGATAGGACAGATTTTATGCTCATTATTGGGGCAAATCCTTTGGTTTCCAATGGCTCATTAATGACTGTTCCTGATGTGGCACATCGGTTGAAAGCCATTCAAAAAAGAGGGGGAAAGTTTGTGGTAATTGACCCAAGGAAAACTGAAACCGCCAAAATTGCCGACCAACATTTATTTATAAAACCTGCCACTGACGTATATTTATTATTGGCGATTTTAAATGAGGTTTTAAAAGCTAATAAAAATCTTCGTTATGAACGATTTAATATAGTGCCTGAAGGAGTTTTAATACTAAAATCTGCTATTGAAAATTATACCCCAGAAACAGTTTCGAATATTACAGGAATTTCCTCAGAAGCTATTAAAAGCCTTGCTAATGACTTATTGACTGCTAAAAGTTCAGTTGTATATGGACGAATGGGCGTAAGTGTACAAGCATTTGGAGGTGTATGTCAGTGGTTAATAAATTGCATAAATATCTTCACAGGGAATATGGATTCTGAGGGTGGAGCCATGTTTACGCAGCCTGCCTTCGACCTTTTAGGACGAGCAAAAAAGGGTGATAATTATTTTAACCGTTACCAATCTGCTGTTAGAAAATTACCAGAATTTGATGGTGAATTACCAGTTTCGGCAATGGCTGAAGACATTTTAGCTGGAGGAATAAAAGCCCTTTTTACAATCTGTGGAAATCCAGTTTTGAGTACCTCGAATGGAACACAATTAGATACTGCTTTGGAAGGATTGGAATACATGGTTTCGATAGATATTTATATTAACGAAACCACTCGGCACGCCAATATTATTTTACCGCCCACAACGGGTTTAGAAGTAGCTCATTATGATATAGCTTTTCACAACTTGGCCATTAGAAATACCGCTAAATATACAGAGCCTTTATTTGAAAAAGACAATAATCAACGCCATGATTGGGAAATTTTTGAGGAGATAAAAAATCGTTTAATAACGGAAGAAGGAGCCGAAATACCAGCTCCAAAAAATCCAGAAGAAAAATTGGCAACGGCAATTAAGTATGGCCCGTATGAAAAAGATGGTTTGACACTCCAAAAATTAAAAGATAATCCGCACGGAGAAGATTTAGGAGCTTTGCGTCCGTGCTTGAAAGAGAAACTATTGACTGATAATCAGGAAATTAACATTAATTCCGAATTAATTATGCAGGATTTAAAAAGAGTAAGAATTAATTTTGAAAAATTAGTAAAAGCTATAAAAAATACTGATTTTGACTTACAATTAATTGGTAGAAGACATCTTAGAAGTAATAACTCATGGATGCACAATTCAGAAAGATTAGTAAAAGGGCAAGACCGTTGTACACTTATGATTCACCCAGAAACGGCTGCTAATCGTGGAATCATTAATCTGGAAAAAGTACAAATTGAATCAAGGGTGGGAAGGGTAGAGATTGTAGTGGAAATTACTGATGAAATTATGCCAAATGTAGTCAGTATTCCCCACGGTTTCGGACACG
>JACMRQ010000037.1 GCA_014376355.1 Arcicella sp.
GAAGCAATATTTACAATTGCTCCTCCACTGTTAGGCTGCATCACTTTAAGTACCTGCTGGCACATAAGAAAATAGGAATTTAATTGGATATCTACGTTCGTTTGCCATGAGTTAAATACAATATCCTCAAATTTAAGACCCCAATCATTTGTTCTAGGGTAAGCATTATTTACCAATCCGTCTATCCGACCATATTCTTGTAATAATTTTTCTATGAGTTCTTTTACACATTTTTCTTTGGTAAGATCACATGGGTAAAAATGACTTTTTTCTTCTGTCTGGCTAAGGTCTACGTTGATAGCTGTACCCCCTTCTTCACGTATTTTTTCGAGAATTGCAGAACCTAACAGGCCCGATCCGCCAGTTACTATAATAATTTTATCAACTAATTTTTTCACCTGATAAACAAATTTTTAATATTTCTATTGATTGAAAAATTGGATTTATGCTTTCAACGTTGCCAGAAAGCATTTCGAGCACGTGTTTTGCCTGGGTCTCATATGTTTCATTAATTCCTGAAGACCCGGAATCGAATATAATATTATTACCGCTCGTGGTCACTGTTCCTTTCAAAAGGTTAACAGTCCAAGTTTCATCGTCAAATAAAATTTCTATCTGCCGTTTGGCATCTCTTCTGTAATAATTGAGCGTCATAGTCGCTGAAAAATTTTCATAAAATAAATTGTAATGGGCGTAATCTGCAGCAGAAATTTCAAGTGAGGAAACACTTCTTCTAACACCTTTCCAGGACATCGGAATACCAAAAATCCACACCAAATAATCTAGCTCATGAAAAAGATCAAGATGAACACCCCCACCTTGTGATTCATTTGCGCTATAAGAATTTTTGTACTCTTTACCTGGTCTCCATTTCCTAAGATCAGAACCGCAATACACATTTACTTCGTTTACACTAAGCTCACCACCTGCTATCCTATCTTTCAAAAATTGCAAAACAGGTAAAAACCTCAGATTGCAGGCAACATAATTAGGAATGGAGCGCTCCCTTATCTTCGTTATAATTTCTTCAAGACCGACTATACTTTCAGCCACTGGCTTTTCTATCATAACGGGGATATCACGTTCTACACAATCTGCTAAAGCCTCCAAATGAAGGCTAGTAGGGTTAGATATTATTGCAAATGCTACATCTGCAGGTACATTTTGCCAAGAAGAAAGACTGACTACACCCTCAATCTCTTCAAAAATTTTTGATGAGCGAAGGGCATAAAATATAATGTTCTGATCGAGGGAGCTGAAGGCTAAAAAATGCTTACGTGCAATAGAACCAAAGCCTATAAACAATATCTTCATAGCATGTTAAAGTCTAATTTTTTATTAGTGATTAGATAATCTAAGTATTCGAAGTCTCTTGGTTGATCCAAATCAAAACACTCATGCTCCATCTCAAATATCAAAGATCGCTCGGTAATGGCTCCTATCAAACCGGCATCAAAAAAAGCCTTTCTGTAAAAATAAAATGAAGCATTCATAGCGTATACCTTTGGTGCCTCTTGTCTACTATTTATTCCGTCATGTAATTTTTTACAAACTTTAAAATACCCATTGTCTGCGCTTTCCTCCACCATGTTAAAATATGGGTTTTTTTCAGCCAATCCTACCGAAAATATATTTAAAGCATTTGAATCTTTCTGAAGAATGTCAAA
>JACMRQ010000338.1 GCA_014376355.1 Arcicella sp.
CTTTTTTTGTATTTATAAAATTTTAAACCCGATGTTTTTTCTATTTGAAAAAAAATATTACCCTTTTATCGGGGGAAAGGTTCATTCGATAGTTTTAGTATGAGAGGCTCAATGTCAGGGCCGGGTATAAGTTGCTTCTGAGCTCTGCTGATTTAAATCACCACGTTAATCATTCTGCCTTTTACAAAAATAAATTTCTTAGGCGATTTCCCTTCTAACCATTTTTGCACGGTTTCGTTTGCAAGCACCGCCTGCTCTGCTTCCTGTTGACTTACTTCTGTGGGAAGATTGATAGACGTGCGCATTTTTCCATTAATAGAAACGGGGTATTCTTTTGTGGCTTCCAACAAATACTTTTCATCAAGGGTCGGATAAGCAGCATCAATTACAAAACCTTCATTCCTCAAAGTATGCCACAGCTCTTCTGAAATATGCGGTGCATAAGGGCTTAATAATATTAATACCTGTTCAAGAATTTCTTTTTTATGGCATTTAAGATCAGTGAGTTCATTTACACAAACCATAAAAGCGCTCACCGCAGTGTTGTAGGAAAAGGATTCTGTGTCCTGTTCAATTTTTTTAATGGTCTTGTGAAGAATCTTGAACTCCCCATCAGTAGCCTTTTCTTCTGTCCATACTTTACCTTTTAAATCATCATAAAACAAACGCCATAATTTTTTCAGAAAGCGGTGTACGCCTTCTATGCCTTTAGTATCCCATGGCTTGCTTTGCTCTACGGGGCCAAGGAACATTTCATACATGCGAAAAGTGTCAGCGCCGTATTTGTCAACTATTTCATCAGGATTATCAACATTATATTTTGATTTTGACATTTTTTCGATGATCATTCCGGATAGGAAGGGCTCACCATTTTCTGTTTTTTCTTCTTCATTCCAGTCAATATATGGTTCGGTATTAAAGATTGGAGATAATTTCGGCTCTTCAAAAATCAGATAATGTGAAAACATAGTTTTAGTTAGTCTTCCTTGAGCATCAAGATATTTATGACCAAATTTTAATCTTATTCCTTCTTCAAATAATATATCTGTTTTTTTGAACTCCTTTTCATCTCTTACAAGCACATCAGGGAAATTTCTATTTGTATTAAATGAAGCAAATGCGATAAAGTGAGGTTTTGGTAATTCTTCTTGTTCAAATATGTATTGGGCCGCACTAAGAAAAAAGGATTTCCCCTGTATCATTCCCTGATTAACCAATTTCTTAAACGGTTCATCAAAGCCTATCAAACCCAAATCGTACAACACTTTCGTCCACATGCGGCTATACAGTAAATGACCTACGGCATGTTCTGTACCGCCAACATACACATCTACCTGACCCCAATAATCACTTGATTTTCTGTCGCAAAGAGTCTGATCATTTTTAGGATCCATGTAGCGGAGGAAATACCAAGAGGAACCTGCGTAACCCGGCATGGTAGAGGTTTCTCTCACCCCCGAACCCTCTCCATGAATGGAGAGGGGGGTCACCCACTCTTTAATATTTGCCAGCGGCCCCTCACCTTCCGGCCCCGGACCGTACTTTTCTGCATGAGGCAATTCCAAGGGCAATTCATTTTCATTTAATGCTATTGCTA
>JACMRQ010000339.1 GCA_014376355.1 Arcicella sp.
AATTCTGAACGAGTGAAAAACCCTAATCCCGCTGGATTACCTGCTGCTGAACTAACGTCTGCCCCCAAAGCAGAATGATTTCCGCCGATTGCCTGAAAACGTGCCGATCCCGTTGTAGTGGGTTGCGAAAACATTTTTGCCAATGCTTCATAACTATTGTCTTGTGCCGCCACTTGAAGCGAAGATAAAGTTAAAAATATTGCGAAAAAACTTAATGAGATTTTCATGTATTTAATGGATTTTTAGATGATGGAGGATAATAATAAAACTGTAAATATGACAATTAAGGTTTTATCTCCCCTTATTCTTTAAACGAAAAAGTCCTCTCAAGTTATTATCTGAGAGGACTTTTTTATATTGATGTTAATTTATCTTGGTCCTCTTGAGCCACCACCACCTCCGCCGCCTGATGAACCACCACCTGATGAACGACTTCCTGATGAACTACCTCCCCACGATGATGATGGAGGTGAAGAACTTTGAGTACGATTATTGCTTGATGAATTTGAATTACCATTAGACCAGTTCCATGAGCTATTCGAGCGGCTATTTGCGTTTGAATTGCTGTTAGTAGTGGTGCTATTATTGCTACTTCCACTGTAGCCATTATCACGTCTTGGACGAGAATAATAATCGCTATTTCCGTTACTATTTCCTGTATTTGTGTTGTCAGTTCTACTACCACGAATCACAGTATTTCCATTACGATTACTGTTGTAATCTCCGTTATAAGCAGATGATGAATAAGTATTTCTTGGCTGTGGTGTACGTGGATTGCTATAATTTCCGTTTGCTCCAGTTACATTACTTCCGTAGTTATACACATAAGTATTTCCGTAACCTCTTCCGTAAAAGCTATTGTATGGATCATAAAAGCTATTGCCAAATCCGCCGTATCCATAAGGGCTAAATCCTCCATATCCAAAAGAATTGAATGGACTATAACCTCCGTATCCAAAAGAGTTAAACCCTCCACCATATCCACCGAATGGACTATATCCGCCGCCAAAACCATAAGGGCTGTAACCGAAAGAATCATATCCACCGCCCCATCTATTCCATGAGTTCCCAAATCCACTTCCAAATCCTAAGCCGAATGAAATGCCAGGGTTTCCATACCAGCTATTAAAACCAGAACCGTATCTATTGAAAGGGGAATTAAAACCGTTGTTATAATTACCATAACCACTGTTGTTAGCGTTACCATAATTATTATTACCGTAAGAACTTTGGTTTTTATAATAATCACGAGAATTTATCCAATTTTGTGAATAATATTCGTCCGTACTTTGTGCCTTGCTGTTGTTCTGTCCTCTATATTCAGGATTACGAGCTACGTATTCATCATCTTGATTTTGTTGATAACGTTCACGGCTTGATAAAGTAATGGGGCGAGTTTCATTGGCAGAAGCATACATATCGTCATAAACCTCCGAATTATTAGACGATTTAGCGACTTGCTTAGAGGAACTACATCCCAAAACAAGACTCATCAACACTGCGGCTGAAAAGAATTTTATGGATTGTTGAATGTTCATGACCTTATATTTTTAAAATTAAGTATAAATAATATATCTAAAAATGTTTATTAGAAAGTAGCTGATTTTTAGTTTTTTCAATTACTGTCTTCATATTTCGTATCAAACTTAATACAAAAACTTATCTTTGCAACAGATTTAACACCTCATTAACAAAATAATTTATTGGAATGTTCAAGTTTAAATTTTAGGTATTAAATTTTGGATATCTATATTTATAAACTGCTGATTATTAGTACATTGTAATTTAATATTTGTTTTAAGTAAATTGAATCCCTAATTAAATATAAGATAATTAATTTTTCTGTTGCTCCTTTTAACTACAACGAATTTATTAGATAAAAATTGATTTATTAGTGAAAATGGATTAGAATTCGATTAGTTCTGTACATATCTACTTTGAGGACCCATAAACTAGCATTTTTCTTGTAATTATAGATTATATATTACGGTGATTTATAAATTTTGGAGTTTGGTATTAATATTAAACATAAATATTTCACCTAACCCTAAAATCTAATCACTAAAACCTTAGTAATAAAATGAGCAAAAGCCTACCAAAACGTAGCGAAAATTATTCAGAGTGGTATAACGAACTCGTGAAAAGGGCTGATTTAGCCGAGAATTCTGCTGTGCGTGGTTGCATGGTCATCAAACCTTACGGGTATGCAATTTGGGAAAAAATGCAACGTGCTTTAGACGATATGTTTAAAGAAACGGGACATGAACACGCCTATTTTCCCTTGTTCGTTCCGAAGAGTTTATTTGAAGCTGAAGAGAAAAATGCTGAAGGTTTTGCTAAAGAATGTGCCATCGTTACGCATTACAGACTTAAAAATGACCCTGATAAACCTGGGAAATTGATGGTAGATCCTGAAGCAAAATTGGAAGAAGAATTGATTGTTCGTCCTACTTCGGAAGCCATTATTTGGAGTACTTACAAAAACTGGATTCAGTCGTACCGTGATTTACCTTTGCTCATAAATCAATGGGCAAATGTTGTACGCTGGGAAATGCGAACTCGACTATTTTTGCGGACTACTGAATTCCTTTGGCAAGAAGGACATACAGCACACGCCACCAAAGAGGAGGCAATTGAGGAGACAGAAAAAATGTTAGAAGTTTATGCCACATTTGCCGAAGAATTTATGGCAGTTCCCGTAGTTCGTGGACGAAAAAGTGCCAATGAACGCTTTGCAGGAGCAGAAGAAACTTATTGTATCGAAGCTATGATGCAAGACGGACGGGCTTTACAGGCAGGAACTTCGCATTTTTTGGGACAAAATTTTGCCAAAGCCTTCGACGTAAAATTTGTCAGTAAAGAAAATAAACAAGACTACGTTTGGGGAACATCTTGGGGCGTTTCAACCCGTTTGATGGGAGCTTTAATTATGGCTCATTCGGATGATGAAGGTTTAGTTTTACCACCAAAATTAGCACCAATTCAAGTAGTAATTGTGCCTATTTTCAAAGGAGAAGAACAATTAGCTCAAATTTCGGAAGTTATTAATCCGATTGTTTCGGCATTAAAAAATAGAGGAATTTCGGTAAAATTTGATGTTTCGGATAAACAATCGCCAGGTTTTAAATTTGCACAATACGAATTGAAAGGCGTTCCTGTTCGTTTGGCAATTGGGGCGAGAGATTTAGGTAACGGAACGGTTGAAATTGCCAGACGTGATACAAAAGAAAAAGCAACTTATCCGATTGATTCTGCGATAGACACGATAATAAACTTATTGGAAGAAATCCAAAAAAACATCTACCAAAGAGCCTTGGATTTCAGAACAACGCATACTTTCAAGGTAGATACTTGGGAGGAATTTACGAAAATTATTGAAAGCGAAGAATTAGGCTTTATCTCAGCCCATTGGGATGGCTTGCCAGAAACCGAAGAAAAAATCAAGGAATTAACTAAAGCAACCATTCGTTGCATTCCGTTGGATTCGGTGGAGGAAGAAGGCAAATGTATTTTGACTGGAAATCCTTCGGGGCGAAGAGTTATTTTTGCTAAGGCTTATTGATTCGCTATCTATTTAAATGTAACTCATGCCATGATTGGGAAAAATCCCCAGTTTCATGGCATGAGCAATACAATTTTATCAATTATAGTAAACCTGCCTTCACTTTGGCAATAATTTCTTCCACTTATTGCATTAATAAACTACAGATGTTAACCAATAAATTATTACTGATTCCATTCAAATATCTTTTTTTGATAATATCTATTTTAGTCAGTTCAATTCCCTGATTAATTCCTTGATTAATAAGTTGTTGTGCCGTTGTCATAACTACGTTATTTAAATTTTTTGAAACTCTTGTAAAAATAGTAATAATCTCCGTAATTGTTAACGCATCCGTATTTTGAATATATAAAATTACAGATACCGAAAAAGGGTTATTTTCTTGATTATCAACAAGTTTGAGTAATTCTACTATATCATCTTCAATCTTTTTAACATATCTTTTGAAACGGCTATGCTTGAATAAAAGTGCCTAAATCTTCATCTAATTATATTTAAAGGTAGTAGGTTCTAAGCCGGTTCTCTCAATTTTCCGCCCGATAATACATCGTAGAACAATTCTCTTTTGTTAATATTTTTCGAGATTGATTCATAATATCCGAAACTGTAACCGACTGAATATTAGCAGATTCTTGATTAGCATATTCTACATTTCCCGCATTGGCAGCGAAGGCTAAATTCATGGCACGATTCAATAATTCTACTTCCGAAAATACTAAGGTTGATTCTGCCTGATTTTTTACTTTCGTTAATTCTTCTTCCGAAACTGGATTTTGAAGAAAATTATCCAACAGATTTTGAATGGCCGCATCACCTTCTTCAATGCTCACACCTTGGTTCAAATTTCCTTGAATAACCATTAATCCTGGGTCGAGCGAAGCCGTTACATAAGCGTTGACCGAATTAAAAATCTGATTTTCTTTAACTAATTGATTATAGAATCTTGACGATTTACTTCTCCCTAACATATCACTCGCCAAATCCAGCGCATTGAAACCCAAATCGTGCCGTCCTTGCGTATGATAAACTTTATAAATAGCATCTAAAGGCACTTTTGCGGAAATTTCTAAAAATCGGGCGGACGTTTGAATTCCTTCAACTGGCAGGTTTTTCTTTATAACATTTCCCGCAGGAATTGGCTCAAACCATTTCTTGCAAAGTTGTTTTACTTGTTCAACCGTTACATTTCCTGCCACTACTAAATTGGCATTATTGGGCAAATAATGTTTGTAGAAAAAATCTCTCACATCGTCCATTACAGCATTTTCGATATGCGAAATTTCTTTGCCTATGGTTGCCCATTTGTAAGGATGCGTTTGATAGGCAAGTGGGCGAAGTTTCAGCCAAATGTCTCCGTAAGGCTGATTCAAATACCGTTGTTTGAACTCCTCAATAACTACTTTTTGTTGTACATCCAAAACCTTTTGATCGAAAGAAAGCGACATCATTCGGTCGGATTCCAACCAAAAAGCCGTTTCCAAATTAACAGAAGGTAAAGTGATATAATAATTTGTAATATCGGGCGATGTAAAAGCGTTATTCTCTCCGCCAACCTTTTGTAGGGGCGTATCATAGGAAGGGATATTTTTTGAACCGCCAAACATTAAATGTTCAAACAAATGGGCGAAACCCGTTTTGTGTTCTTCTTCATCCCGTGAACCAACATTATAGACAATATTAACTGCCGCAAATGGGGTGGAATGATCTTGGTGTACATATACTTTTAATCCGTTGGCTAAAACAAAATGTTCGTAAGTAATCATATAGTTATTTTATATACTTAATGTAATTATTGATTTGCAAAAAAAAGTTAGATTTTTAAAATTGTATCAGAGGGAAGCAATGAAAGAACTTGCAATTTTTATAGAACAACAAATATACTTTAACATTAGATTAATATTTATCTGAAATTTGAATAAAATATAAACATGAAACAAATACTTTTCATCAGTCTTTTCTTATTTTTTTTTAAAACCAACGCTCAAATCCTAAGTGATGCTACAACTCGTCAGCAAATTTCGCAGGGTTTAGATAAAATGTATTCTTATGATTTTAAGGAATCAGCGGAGATTTTTCAGAAGATAAAATCAAAATATCCAACGCATCCTGTTTTTTATACTTTGATGGCACTTCAAACGGAATTACAATATTTCCCGCTGAAAGATTATCCCGCTCAACAGAAAATCTACTTAGCCTACTTAAATCAAAGTAGAAATCTTGCCGAAGCCTTGTTAGATAAAGATGAAGAAAACATTGAAGCCAGTTTTTTTGAATTAGCAACTTTAGGATATTTAGCAGCTTATGATGCTGATAATCAAGAATTTATGAAGGCAGTTGGCGTAGCAAAAAAAGCATATTCACACTTGAAAAGAGGTTTGTCATTAACCGATAAACAACCTGAATTTTTGTATTCATCGGGAATTTATAATTATTATCGAGTAGAATATCCAGAAACACATCCAATCATTAAATCGGTAATTTGGATGTTTGCTGATGGAAATAAAAAATTGGGTTTGCAACAATTAGATTTAGCAACTCGTAAAACTATTTTTGTGAAAAATGAAGCAACTTTTTACGCAGGATATATTTACACAAAATATGAGTCAAATTTTGCTAAATCCTTGACTTACAACAATATATTAATTGAAAAGTATCCTGATAATCTGCTGTATCAAATGCAAAGAGCTGAATTTTTGACTGCTGTTGGTCGTTACGATGAAGCTGAAGATTATGCCAATAAAATCTTGAAACAGAAAGGAATTATGTTTCAATGTGCAGGGACAATTTTCAAAGGATTGATTGCAGAAAAAGCCAAAAAAGACGACAAAGCGGCTGAAATACTTTTGCAAAAAGCCGTAAAAATGCCTTTTGATGAACGAATTACGAAAGATTATCATGCCCTTGCTTACTTGGGACTCGCACGGATTGCTAAGCGTGAAGGGGAAACCGATAAAATGAAAGAATATGCCAAGAAAGCCATAAAAATGGCAGAATATAAGTCGACTTTGGCAGAAGCAAAAGCCATTTTAAAGTAAGTTTTTGATGTTCTATTTTCGTTATTGGATGGTAGATTTCTATACATTCGATAACGAAAATTTAAAATTATCCTCGCATTTCTTGCAATAATTTATTAGCAAAAATAAACTCATTCAGTTCTTCCACTTCGGATGTTCGGATATTGGAATTATTACCCTCCCAAAGTTTTTTTCCTTTATACAGAAACATAATTTTTTGTCCCATTCCAATTACCGAGTTCATATCGTGAGTAATAACGACAGTTGTAATATTAAATTCATCGGTAATTTCCTTAATTAAATCATCAATTTTTACGGAAGTCAGTGGGTCAAGTCCAGAGTTTGGTTCATCACAAAACAAGTATTTTGGATTCATTACAATTGCTCTTGCAATGCCAACACGTTTTTTCATGCCACCCGAAATTTCAGAAGGCATTCTTACGCCCACATTTTCTAATTGTACCCGATTCAAACAAAATTCTGCCCTTTCAATCTTCTCTTTCTCCGACATATCCGTGAGCATATCCAAGGGAAATTTTACATTATTCAAGACCGTTTTAGAATCAAACAATGCTCCTCCTTGAAAAAGAACGCCCATTTCACGCCGAATTGCTTTGCGAGTTTCTTCATCAGAATTATGAAAATCACGACCATCGTAAAGAACTTCCCCCTTTTCAGGTTTAATAATACCAATCATACATTTCAGCAAAACGCTTTTCCCAGTTCCACTTCCTCCTATAATCAAAGAGGTTTCGCCAGGTTTGAAAGAACCATTTATGCCAATCAAAACGTCACGTCCGTCGAAGGATTTATTTATATTTTTTATTTCAATCATTTTTTACAGAATAGATTAGCGGTTAGAGGAAGTCCCAGCATAATGTTTAAATTTAAACAAATTTAAACAAAGTTATAGACTTTCAATATCATTCAAATAAATTTCGGCCTGTCCTAAAATTTCCGCTTTTTGGTCAGGTTGCATTTTGTTCCATGTAACGTATGCCATTCCTATGCGTGGATTTTTGGAAAGTTTATCAGAATGACGGTCGTAAAAATTCCAATATAAACTATTAAATGGACAAGCCTTATATCCAATTTTCTTAGATTTATCGTAAAAACACGTACCACAATAACTACTCATTTTATCAATATAATTTGCCGAAGAAACATAAGGTTTTGACCCCACAATTCCACCGTCTGCATATTGACTCATGCCTCTGGTGTTGGTAATTTCAACCCACTGAATGGCATCAATATAAATGCCTAAATACCATTCATCCACTTGGTCAGGATGAATTCCTGAAAGTAAAGTAAAATTGCCAATCACCATCAATCGTTGGATATGATGGGCGTAGGCATAATCCAAACTCTGTCCGATAGAATGTTTCAAACAGTTCATTTTTGTCTCGCCCGTCCAGAACCAATCGGGGAGTTTTTTGTCGTGATTAAAATAGTTAAGGGATTTATATTCAGGCATTTTAGCCCAATAAATTCCACGCATGTATTCCCTCCAACCGATAATTTGTCTAACAAAACCTTCAATTTGAGAGATATTAATTCGGTCTTGATTTTCCTCCCAAAACTTAATGGCACAATTCACAACTTCCAGCGGAGAAAGTAATTTGCTATTCATCGAGAACGATAATCTTGAATGATAAATTGACCAAAATGAAGGGTGCATTGCATCTTCAAAATTACCAAAATTTTCTAAACAATTCTCGACAAAAAATGCCAATAGTTGCAAGGATTCCTCACGAGTGGTTGCCCAAATAAATTCCTTGGGATTGACGCTACCAATGGTTTTAATTTCTTGGTTTTGTATTAAATTATAAACATCAGAAACGTCCTCTTTGAAAGTCAGTGGTTCAATTGGTTTATGATTATTAGGAAGTTTTTTTCGATTATCCGCATCATAATTCCACTTGCCCGTTAGAGGTTCAGTCCCATCCATCAAAATGCCATATTTATTTCGCATCATGCGATAGAAATTTTCCATCATAAAAGTCTTTTTGCCTTTGAAGAAATCAGCAAAATCAGCACTTGAAATCATGAAATGTTCGGTACTATACAACGATTGTTCAACATCATATTCATGAATATTCACGAACTCTTTCAGCTGTTCACTCAACCGATATTCATCAGGTTGCTGATACTGAAACATCTTAATATCAAGCTCGTTAATGATTTTAATAAGGTTTTCTGTTAAAGATTGTGTATTGTTTTCGTCATCTAATTTCAAATAAATTACTTGATGTCCTTGTTTGCGAAGGTGTTCCGAGAACCCACGCATAGCCGTGAAAAAAGCAATGATTTTTTGGATATGATGATGAACATAATCAGTCTCTTGACGCATTTCCATAATTACGTAGAAAACGTTTTCATTCGTTTCTTTAAACCAAGAATGTTGATGATTGAGTTGGTCGCCGAGGATTAGGCGTAAGGTTTTCGGTTTCATAATAAAAACTCATTTTGGGAGGTTAATTTTAGAACTTGAATTTTGAAAATTTGTTTTAGATTGGTTTGACCCAAGAAGATATCTGAATTTATAAATGTCTAAAAATGAGTAATTTCTGAAATAAACTGTAAGCTCTTTACGAAATCCCACTGTTTGAGCGTAGCGAGTTTGGGATTTCTTGATTTTCTTTTGCGGTCCGCC
>JACMRQ010000340.1 GCA_014376355.1 Arcicella sp.
AACTTTTGTAAAATTAGCCAGACCTACTCCCCAGTACAGTGACAAAAGTTACACAAAACAAAAAATCACGGAAATTTCTATCCGTGATTCTGAACTAACCCAAAATTTACTATTTTTATGCTTCGGAAGTCATTTTCCCCACGGCACAGCTCATATAAGATTTTGCTTTGTGGATAATTGTATTGTCACTATTTAGCTCTGGATAACCCAAACTTTCCAGTTGCGAGATAATCCCTGCTCGTCTGATAGCACTATTATGCTCAACTTTAACAAGTGAATTTTCTTTGTCAATTTCGACAGAAAATACGCCTGTGAGGTTTTGCAAACGGGTCTTTATGGTATTTGCACACCCACCACATTTCAAGTTTTCAATATATATTTCTGATGTTTTCATATTTTGGATTGAAAAACTAATTTTAAGCTAACGTCAGTTCTTCATCAACTACCACTGGGTTTTCTAATTTTAGCCATTCGTTCATACTTCCTGAATAATTTTTGACATTTTTGAAACCAAATTTCTTTAATAAGGAATAGCCAATGGTGGCTCTATCGCCACTCTGACAATGAACTACCAACAATTTTTCTTTGCTGATTTTATCCAAATTTTGCGGTAAAGTACCAATGAAAATTTGTGGTACTCCGTCAATGTGTCCTTCTTTATATTCAGTAGCGTTTCTGAGGTCAATCACTTGAATATCGTCACGGTTCAGATAAGTTTTAAACTCATCAATGCCAATTATATCCGCTTTTTGTAATTCAACGCCTACTGAATTTACATCAGAAATATAGCCTAAAACATTATCCAAACCAATTCTCATGAGTTTACGAGTGAGGTCTTCGATTTGATTGTCGTTTGCCACAATCATAAATTGTTCATTATAATCCACAAACCATCCCGCCCAAGTAGCAAAAGCATTATTGCCTTGGATATTGATACTATCCGCAATAAAACCAGCCGCAAATTCATCTTTATTTCGGGCATCAATCAATTTTATTCCTTTGCTCATGGCCACTTTTACTTCATCGCCCGCAAGTTTCTTTTGCTTCGGAACTTCCGTGAGTAACGGTCTATCCACTTTATTCAAGTGTTTCATCATGGCAAAATATTTGGGTGGTTCCGGTTGATCTTCCAGCAAATATTTTACAAATCCTTCTTCGTCATTTTCGTATTGCAAAGCCCAATTTCTGATTTTTTCGTAGCCTACCGTTGTACTCGGAACAGCTCCCAAGGCTTTTCCACAGGCAGAACCCGCACCGTGTCCAGGCCAAACTTGCAAATAATCTGGCAAGGCATCAAATTTTTGGATAGAATCAAACATTTGAATCGCTCCCGCCTCTTTTGTTCCAATTAATCCTGCGGCTTTTTCTAATAAATCTGGGCGCCCAATGTCTCCAACAAATACGAAATCGCCCGTAAATAACATCACAGGCTCAAGACTTGCGGGTTTGTCAGTCAATAAAAAACTGATACTTTCGGGCGTATGACCAGGCGTGTGGATTACTTCCAACGTTAAATTTCCGACCGTTACTACACTCCCATCTTTAAGTCCTGTATGAGCAAACTCGTATTGCCAATCATTACCACCTTCGTCTGAAAGGTACATTTCGGCTCCAGTAATGGCTGCTAATTCACGAGTTCCCGAAAGAAAATCAGCGTGGATATGCGTTTCGGTGACATGAGTAATTCTCATGTTATTTTGTTTGGCGATTTCAAGATAGGTATCCACATCTCTCTTAGCATCAATTACAATGGCAACGCCCGCTTTTTGACATCCAATAAAATAGCTCGCCTGAGCTAAACTCTTATCATATACGTGTTGAAAAAACATAATTCTTGTTGTTTAATTTGATGATGTAAAATTAATATTTTCAGTAAATCAAGTCTGTGACTTTCATTACACAACTAATTTTATTTTAAGATTATTTAAAGAATACTTCTTTGGTAATGATATAAATGCCCATTACCAAAACGAACCATCCGAAAGATTTTTTCAGTTTTTCACCTTCGATAAATCTTGAAAGATACGTGCCAATAAAAATTCCAATGACGGATAAAGCCGTGAATTGAAGTAGGAAAGTCCAGTTTACCGCAATATTTGAAATATCTCCCGTGAAACCAATGAGTGATTTTGCCGCAATGATTAACAGCGAAGTTCCGACGGCCATCTTCATGGGTAATTTTGCCAATAATACCAAAGCTGGAATGATTAAGAAGCCACCACCCGCTCCCACAATTCCCGTTAAAATTCCCACTACTGCCCCTTCAAGACCAATTAGTGGATAATTGAATTTAAGTTCTTCCGATTCT
>JACMRQ010000038.1 GCA_014376355.1 Arcicella sp.
CGAAATATTCAGAGGTATTAAATTTGATTATTGCGTTTATGTTAGTTCTTCGTCAATTTTGGTAAAAAGACACCTTTGACTCATTCCGAGTCTATTACTTTTAATTGGATGAAGAAAAACGATTTATGAAAGGCTAAATCCCTTAAATCAAACGATTTGAAAAGTATTCATTATGATGATGAAATTAAGATAATGGTTTTAATTTAATTTGGTTGATTTCGCAGATATTTCCTACAACGACCTCACATTTTATTTCACTATTTCGAGAAGAATTCCCCGAATCGTCACATTTAGGAAATTCTTTTTTAGTTTTGTGGAAATTTATCAATCACTAATTACCTATAAAATATGGATTACCAGTTACTATTAATGTGCTGTGCCGCTCTCTTGGCAGGTTTTGTCGATTCAATCGTAGGTGGCGGAGGTTTGGTGCAAGTACCTGCTTTATTCATTTTATACCCTCATTTTGAAATTCCAAGAATCATTGGAACGAACCGTTTTTCGTCTTTTATGGGGACTGCCGTAGCGGGTTATCAGTATTCAAAAAAGGTGGAAATTCCTTGGCGAACCGTCATTTATGCGGGTATTGGGGCAGGAATAATGGCATTCTTAGGTGCCAAAATTTCGGATATTGTTGATGAGAAAATCTTAAAACCTGTCATTCTCGTTTTGATGACTGTCATTGCTATTTACACTTTTACAAAAAAGGATTTAGGGCAAGACGAAAAACTAAAATTTGAACTCGCCAAAGTACCATTCTATGGCTTAGTAATTGGTTCATCAGCAGGTTTTTATAATGGTTTTGTGGGTCCAGGAACGGGAAGTTTATTGGTTTTCGGGTTCGTGAGTATAATTGGCTACGGTTTTTTGAAAGCCTCCGCTATTTCCAAAATCGTGAATGTAATTGCTGATGTATCCTCTTTGGGTTTCTTTATTTCGGCAGGTTATGTACAATTTGAAATCGCAATACCCATGATGATTTGTAATATGATTGGTGCATATTGTGGTAGTAAAATGGCAATTTTGAAAGGAAATGAGTTTGTGAGAAACTTCTTTTTAATCGTAATTTTTGCTTTGATTTTAAGGTTTGGATGGGATATTGTGAAAGGGTTTATGTAGAACTAAATAAGGACGATATTCTTTAGAAGGGTATCGTCCTTTAATTTGAATTATCCCAAAGCCTCTTTCCAATCCTCAATCAAATCCTCAATATTTTCAATACCCACCGATATTCGAAGCAAATTCTCAGGCGATGGACTGTCCGCATTTTCTACTGATTTACGGTGTTCTATCAAACTTTCAACACCGCCCAAACTTGTTGCCGTGGTAAAGAGTTTTAGCCTACCCGTCAAAGCCATCGCATTTTTTGCATCACCTTTTATTTGTACCGACAACATCCCGCCAAAGCCACCCGTCATTTGTTTTTTTGCAACCTCATGTTGCGGATGTGAAGTTAATCCTGGATAATGAACGACTTCAATTTGTGGATGATGGCTCAAATATTCTGCCAATTTCATGGCATTTTCTGTTTGAGCTTTTACACGCAACGGCAAGGTTTTTATTCCTCTCGAAATCAACCAACAATCGAACGGTGAAGGCACTCCTCCCGTCAATTTCTGAATCGTTCTAATTTTTTCAGATAACTTGTCAGCTTCCTTAAAAATTAATGCTCCGCTTAAAACATCACTGTGTCCGCCAAAATATTTTGTGGTCGAGTGCATTACAATATCTGCTCCCAAATCCAAACAACGTTGCATAATAGGAGTTGCCCACGTATTATCTACCGCTACCAAAATTCCCAAATCATGAGCAATTTTACTAACTTCTTGAATATCAGTAATTTTCAGTTGTGGATTTGAAGGTGTCTCAATCCAAATCAGTTTCGTATTCGGTTGAATAGCTTGCTTAATTTGCTCTAAATCAGTCATATCGACTTTCGTCATCGACAATCCCCATTGTTCAAAAACCTCTGTTATTAAAACGGCGGTGGAATAGTAAGCATCATCAGGAACCATAATATGATCGCCCGATTTTAAGGCTTGAAACAAGGCAGTTGTTGCTGCCATGCCCGAAGAAAAAGCCAAAGCGACCGCTCCATTTTCCAAAACGGCAAGGCTCGTTTCTAATTGTTGTCGGTTAGGATTGCTCGCCCTTGAATAAACGTGTTCGTGTTGATACGAACCATCGGCTTCACGCTCAAAGGTGGTGGAAAGATAAATGGGAGCAACAACAGCACCTGCATTAGAATCATGCGTAAGGGTGGTTTGTATGGCAAGGGTTTCTATTTTCATAGAGTAAATTTAAGCAAAAGAAATTATCAAATTAAAACCAAATCACTCAAAATAAAAATGATTTTCTTCAGCGGTAGATTTGGGTTACGATACTATTTTACAAATATAAAATTACAAAGTAAAAATACGATTAAATCATTACAGATTAATACATAGATTTCTTTCTAAACATGTATATTTACGAAAATAAATCTAAATGACCATCAACAAAAATGAGTAAAAACGACAATTCAAGAAGAGATTTTATTAAGAAGGCTTCGCTGATTGCGGGCAGTTTTTATATTGTTCCCCGTCATGTATTGGGTGGAAAGGGTTTTATTGCCCCTTCTGATAAATTGAACATCGCTTGCGTGGGCGTGGGTGGTAAAGGGGTGGTTGATGTGAACGGAGCTTGGAATAATGGCTCGGAAAACATTGCCGCCATTTGTGATGTGGACGATAGATACCTCGAACCTATGGCAAAGAAATTTCCAAATGCGAAAATTTATAAGGATTTCCGCAAAATGTTGGAGCAAGAAAAAGGCATTGATGCTGTAACCGTAAGTACACCCGACCATACACATTACGTGGTGTCAATGGCAGCAATGCAGGCAGGAAAGCACGTTTACGTACAAAAACCTTTAGCACACAATCTTTACGAAGTTCGTAAAATGACAGAAGCTGCGGTCAAGAATAAAGTGGTAACCCAAATGGGAAATCAAGGCGGTTCGGGTGATGGCGTTCGTCGTTTTACAGAATGGTATCAAGCAGGTTTGATTGGTGATGTAAATCGTGTCCATGCTTGGACAAACCGACCCGTTTGGCCTCAAGGAATTCCAACGCCAACTAACAAAATGGACGTTCCCAAGGAATTGGATTGGGATTTATGGTTAGGACCAGCTAAATATCGAGATTATAATTCAGCTTATCATCCTTTCGATTGGAGAGGTTGGGTAGATTTCGGAACGGGTGCATTAGGCGATATGGGTTGCCACATGTTTGACCCACCGTATAAAGCCTTGGGTTTAGGTTATCCTTCGGAAGTTGAATGTAGTATGACTAACGCTTGGGCGGGTAAATTCAAGGAAGGTTATTATCCCGAAAGTTTTCCTGTGGCTTCGATGGTAAATTTAAAATTTCCTCGTGCG